>LDWW01000014.1 GCA_001045525.1 Chitinispirillum alkaliphilum
TACAAGTTTTGAACAGTACCACTTTTGGCTCGAAGTCCTTCCTGTATGGACACTATAAGGACGTCCCTCGTACTGTTCACCATAGGCGATAGCGCGTCTACCCTGCGATGTGGTTGTATTTCTGACCCTTGCTATGGTATATTGGTTTGCATTTGCAAATCTGTCAACGGGTTCATAACCGACTTCTTTTTTTCCGCTTTCAACTTGCCCCGATGCAGTCAGAACAGAATGGTGTTTGCCTAATTCAGCCCTTTCGGCACACCAGTATCCAACATGTTTGTACTTTCCCCTGACAAATACTGTTGCAAGAAATTTTCCGGAGCCGGAAGATGAGTTTTCCTGACTGGCAAAGATATCGCCTGATCTCCATCCTCCTTCTAAAAGTTCCTCTGCAGTAATGCTTTTGCTTGCAGGCCGGGAGCTGAGAACCTTTGCATGGTATTCTATGTTATATCTTTGGTAGATATCCTGAAAGTTGTCATACAGGTCATGTTCTTTCAAAAACCTAATCAATTCAGTATCATCTCCGCTATCCTGGGCTTCGAATGCAAGTGCTTCAATTTGCTCTCTTAACCCCCACTCTCCAACAGAAATTTCCTCTACAGTGCAATCAACAGTGTCGATCTCCATCAACTCCCACATTATACTGTCCGGATCTATGTCATCGGAGAGATTGGCATCTGTTCATTCCAGCAACCAGTGATAAGAAAAACAGAAAATAGTAAACAGGCCGTTTTTATGATCTTTTACCCTTCAAAATAATTACTCCCTTCAGGGTTGTGTTATGTGTTATTTTGATAAATGCAAAAAAGACTACTTGCGTGAACAAGAATTACTATTCAAAAACTAATTTGAATGAATGTTATTGCGAAAGACATGTCTGGACAAAAGCCAATATTGACAATTCGCAATCAAAATAACTGGGGAGGGGGAATTTGTCAACATATTTATTTCAAAGCTTTTAATAACAGGTATATGTAATTTGAGTCAGTATGGTAATACCAGGTCTTATATAAAAAATGTTTGATCTTAAGCAGAAAAAATGTTCGGAACGTCAACGTTTGCAAACTGTTAATATTTGGTCATGAAAGCTTCTGATAATATATGGATCGGTTTTTGCTCCATGATATATGCAGTGGTTTCAGCTAACTTAGTCTGCGACCATCTTCTCTGCCGCTAATAACCAATTAGTCTGAATATCTGAATTGCCAATTAGTAATGGAGCTGACAACGAGAGCCTATTGTCATTTTACTCTTGGTGAGTTGTAGGGTCATGTAAAGTTAAATCGCTTAAGTTAATTTATAAAACAAAAAAGTTCTTAGGGGTTTTATACCTGAGTTGTTAGGAACAGCAAATAAACCAGTTTAAAATCAATCAGAGGTGGGTGGCACTTCAAAATGAGTCTAAGGGGTATGACAAGGTTTGAGCAGATTATAATTTGTTGCGTTTTAATTATATCTGGCGCTTTTTTGGTTTGGATGAATAAATCAGATGTTGTGCCTTCTGGTGTTTTGACATATGATGAAGCTGATTATGCTTATGCAGTAAACCAGGGATTTGTTGCAAATTATTTAGACATCCCTAATGTCAGCTTTATTCAATTTGTATCAATGGGTGTAAATAAGGGGATGGACAGAAGTAAATGGAGCAGTTTGTCTGAAGAAATACGATCAAGTGGGGATATTAATTTTTACAGACATTTTCATGCTCCATTGTATTATTACTATTTAATTATTGTAAATTATATTGCAAATGGAAACGAACATTTGTTACGATATTCCACATCCCTTTTTACATTAATTACTGCTATCATTTTAATAATGGTTATTTGGTTTCTTATGAAACCAATATCGAATCCAAGTATCTTGTTATTGCCTTTTGTCGGGTTGTTGACAAGTCCTGCATTTGTAAAAACAAATGTATTCATAACACCTCATGGTATGTATGCGGCCATTTCACTATTGACACTGATGATGATTGCAATGCTTATCAAGACAAAAGACAGAATTTATTTCACATCCTCATGTATCTGTCTGGGAATCAGCTTATTAACATTTGAATATACACCGTTTTTATTTGCCGTATTTATTATAGCATTATACATGAACAGAAATGCTTTTGTGAATGAATGGGGGAGAAAACAATTTATTTCCTATACATTCAGGGGCGTTTTAATCATCGGGTTGGTAGTACTTATACTATGGCCTGCCGGGATAATAAAATTATCATTACTGAAAAATTACATGTTTTTTACATATTTTGCAATTTTTCGTGGCGGGGAGTATGGTTCAATATCACTATTTCAGGTATGGGTCAACAGGATTTCAGAATCACCCATAGAATATCTCTTTTTTTTGATTTCAATCATATATATAGCCCGCAATTACAAATCATTCAAATGGCTGCAACCCTTTTTATTGTACGCCCTTCTTGTGTTTTCTGTGACATTGAGGAATAGATCTCATATGCCACAATATGTCAGTTCAATGATACCATCGCTATATGTGATTTTTGGAGTTGCATTGGCTCACTTTTTAAGCACAAGGCCGGATAAAAAGTGGAAAAAAAGTTTTGCAAGCCTAGTCGTGATTGTATTCAGTATCAGTGTTTATAGTTCGATAGAAAACATAACTGAAACCATAGATGATCTAAAGTGTGAGCTCATACAGTGTATTGATGGGATCAGAAGGGCAGAAGCCTCATTGGGGTGTTATACTTTTACTCCCAGGGAATTTATGCCAACATTAAATTATTATTTGTATCGTCAGAATCTCATTCCTTATTGCTCCAACCGGGATCCTGTTGAAACTTTGGTTGAAAACATTGAAGAGAGGTATGATGAATCTGTCATAACGGTTATTATTCACCCCTTTGATTATGGCAGTAAATTGAAATCAGAATTGGTCGAAAAACTTAACCTGCTGAATACTAAAAAAATATATGTTTCTGAAACTTTAGATTCACTGGAAGTATACTATGTTAAACCAATATCAATGTAAATATTACCGCAATAATGAAACGACACCATTTGTTCTGAGTGTGATAATTCCATGCTTTAACGAAGAAGCCACTTTGAAGACCTGTGTTAAGAGGTTAATAGAAATCGAATCAGATGATACATTTAAACTGGAAATTGTTATTGTAGACGATGGCTCTTCTGATAAAAGTAGATCTATTATTTCTGAATTGGATAATGATTATCCTCAGGTTACAAGTATTTTCCATGTTAAAAATCAGGGTAAAGGGGCTGCCATATCCAGTGGAATCGGACATGTTACCGGAGATTTTGTATGTATTCAGGATGCTGACCTTGAATATGATCCAAGGGATTTAAAATGTTTACTCGGTCCACTTGTTGAGAACAAAGCTGATGTGGTTTTTGGATCGCGATTTACATCAAATGGTCCTCACAGGGTCCTCTACTTTTGGCATTACATGGGCAACAAATTTCTCACTTTTCTGTCAAACATGTTCACAGATCTTAATCTGACTGATATGGAAACCTGTTATAAGGTATTTAGAAGATCAATAATTCAGAAGATAACGATCAGGGAAAAGCGGTTTGGATTTGAACCTGAGATAGTAGCCAAAATAGCGCATCAGGATGTACGAGTATATGAAATGGGAATATCTTATCATGGCCGGACATATAAGGAAGGAAAAAAGATAGGTATGAAAGACGGATTCAAGGCATTATACTGTATTTTTCGCTACAATGTTGCGTACACGCCTTTTCCTGTCAGGTTGATAACTGCGATGATAATCCTCTTCCCATTGTTTGTATTCGTAATCTTAAACTTTATGAAATAACAATGGTTTTAATCCAATTTTCAACTAAATTAAAAAAGAGTTTTTTACCACTAAATTACGCATCCCTCCCGGGAGGGATGCTCCGAATACCGGTTGTGAGATTTGATTAAATCTACTGTTTTAAGAAAACCACAGTGCTCTTTAGTATAATCTTATTTTTCTGAATTTTTAAATGTCATACTTGCACAATGTTTTGCGCCTTTCCTTTCTCAAATATAGAAATGGCACGCTCTACATATTTTTGATCGGTACGTATCCAAAGAAGCACAGCTCCATGTTTTAGTTTCTCAGCATAGGTCGCAGCATCAGAGTGCCCGAGACCGGTTTTACTCAGTACTATTGACAGATCAGTGTGTTGTTGAGAGACAGTTTCCTCAAAATAAGCAGTAATGACTTCCCCGGCTATATGAACTGTTCCAGCATCACTGAAATGAACTGATTTTGTCCCAGCTACGAAGTGATCAAACCATGAAAGTGCATCTGCAGGTTGAGGACCTTTGATATCGGGGGCTTTACCTGCAGCGGCTTTGGCTTTAGTATCTCCTGTAATCTCCCGAAAATCAGCTCCCCGCCCCACAGGTGTAGTGCTGTCCAGTGCTTTTTGAGAAAGGATAACATTAACGCTTCCTCTGGGTGTCGTTTCTTCCTTCAACAGAAGTCCGGCTCCTTTTCTGGCAGAAATGTAATCGGGGTAAATTCCAAAGATCCATCTCATATAACTGACCTCTCTTTCAATTATTTCACAAACTCAATAGATTTCACTTGCCCAGAATCTCTTCAATGGGTATTCGATAACTTTCACAGAATCTGTTAATGAAAATCCTGGAAGGCATAAGTTTGTGCTCTCTGACAAGATTAAAAAACTCCTTGGTTACAAAAAGAAGTTTCGCGCTGCTTGAAGGGTCTAAGCGGTTGTGTTGCATAGATTGGATTAACCTTTCACAAACCCCCTCATCAATTAAACCGGTGCGAAGCCATCCGCTGTCAAATGAATCACAGGCCCTAATCAATCCGTCTAATTGATCACCAGTCGGTTCCTGTTCATATCTGCGAATAGAGGGCAAGTCCTCTTTTTTGAGATCTGGAAGTAGTTTGGAAGCTGCATTTTCTTTGAATTTCCCTGTTTCATCGGAAAAGCACCCTGTGAGTGCTGCTAAGAAGCGGTCACAGAGGTTTTTATCTACAGATCTGTTTTCAGACATGGGATAGGTCTCCACTTCTCAGGATTAAAATTTATTTTCTCATAATTCTGCAGCTACTGATTTAATGAGAGCAAAATTTAGGCCTCACAAGTGTAGATTGGAAAAAAAGCTACACTTATGAATTTTATTCAACGGATTAAAGAAGCCAAAATACAGACCAATTTAATTGGTGACATTCTGAGATGATCTTCGGGATTATAAGCCGCTGCTGTAAGTTGGAGGAAGCGGCTCTCCTTCCTCCCACCCACTTTCATACTCAAGCGGAACAACAGCACTGGTATGATCTATATGTATAACAGAGTCAAACTGTTGAGGTAAAGACGCCCTGAAATAGTGACTCACTTTCTCAGACTGAGGAAGGTAAATCACTCCGATGGCCCTTTCGAGATGCTGGCGCTTTAGAAAGTCAAGTTCAGGGTTGTTCTGGAGATTAAGATAGAAGGAAGGAATACCGGTCTGATGGAATAAATACTCATAGCTTTCAGGCAGAGAGGGGTTGATATTTTTCCGCTCCACTTCACCCCCCCAGGATGATGCTGCTGAAACTGTCCCTGTGTGAGTGGTGAATCCCACTGAGAATACACCATTTCCGTACCGTTCCCTGAGAAGCTGCCCCAGATTGATTTCCCCATAACGGTGTACCTCTGTGGCCCTTGCATCCCCAAGGTGGGAATTGTGCTCCCACACAACAACTTTTGGACTGCTGAACTTGCTCAGATGCAAAATCAGCTCATTTAGAGTATTGGCCATGTGCTTGTCACGCAAATTCCAGCTTGAAACACGCCCTGAGAACATCGCCCGGTAATACTCTTCGGCATCCTGAGCAACCCTTGCATTTTGTTCCGCAAAAAACTGTTCCTCCTGTGAGACAAATCCGTTGCGCCTCATGTATTCCACGCTTTTATTTCTGAGCTCCTGAAGCTGAGCTATAGCCTGTTGGCGGCAATCGCTGTGAACATAGCGCATAGCCAGACCATAGGACTGCGATTCCGGGCCATACTGTTCAAAGCAGCTGTAACGCTTGCGGGCCTGTTCTGCGGCCTGGGGGTCGACTTTCTCAAGATAGCTTATTACGGCATCTATGGAGGAGTACAAACTGTACAGATCAAGCCCGTAAAAACCAACCCCGGATTCCGGGGCAAGCTCCTCATTGTGTTCCCGCAGGTATTGCACAAACTGAAGCATATCTGCATTGCGCCACATCCATTTCGGAAACCTCTTAAACTCTTCAAGTGATTCGATAGCCTGTTTCATATCACCAAACGACCGTACAAATTTATTCACCCGGTAAGCATCGGGCCAGTCTGCCTCTACTGCAACGGCATTGAATTTCTTCTCTTCTATAAGCCTGGCTGTGATCATGGCACGAGTCTGGTAAAATTCATGGCTTCCATGGGTCGCTTCTCCTAAAAGTACTATCCTGGCTTCACCAATATCTTCCATGAGCTTATCAAAATCGCTTGCTGACCCTTTTATGGGAATGGCGGCTTTTTGAACAGAGGTGAGTGAAGCGGATAGGTTTTGCATAACTTTTTACTCCCTGAAGATCTGAAGAATAAACTGTTTTTCCCCTATTACCTGCAGAATCTGTGCCTTAATGGAAACAAAATGTGCACCTGTTTTGCTACAAGTCTTCTATATCCGCATCCGCTCAAAAAATTAGAGGAGTATGAAGATGAACCTTTTTAGCCCATCTTTTAACTATGGTGAGATTATCCCTGCAAAATTTACCTGTGATGGGGAAAATGTTAACCCTCATCTTAACATTCAGGATCTACCCGGCAACACACAGTCACTTGTGCTGATAATGGATGATCCCGATTCTCCATCAGGCCTGTTTACCCATTGGGTTCTCTATGATATACCAATTACTTCAGAAATAATGGAAAACAGTGCACCGGGAAAACAGGGCATTAACGACTTTGGTAAACTAGGCTACGGTGGACCATGCCCGGGAAGTGGAAAGCACCGGTACTTTTTCAACCTTTTTGCACTTGATTGCTCCTTGAATCTCGATCCGGAAATGCCAAGGGAAAAAGTAGAATCAGCTATGAAGAATCATATTCTTCTAAAGACACAACTTATGGGGAAATACCAACGTTAGTAAATGGGTGGAGAGATTTATGTATTGAAAAAAACGATGACCTGAACCTGTTTTGAGCTATTGAATCTATAATTGTCCTGTAATGTTTTGCTATATTAATATGATAGGGAAGGGAATAGCGCTTCTGGAAGGCGTGTAACGGGGCTGTTGTATAGAACCCTATTTGGCATAAGTTACAACAAACACTCTCCTGATCTGTCTTTTTCCTGTTGGGACTTTCTAAGAAGCCTGGGACAGAGTTTAAAGAATGGTTATGGGGAGATAGGGGAAGCACCTAAAATCACTCTAAAATTAAATATAAGTTCTGCTCCTGTGAAAATCACCAGAGAAAGCGCAATCCCAAATGACGCCCCAATGACTAATCTCAATACTGAGGCCCAGATTTCTTTCGCAGAGCCAAGTATAAGAATTGAAAAACTCACTATTTATTGCTGTTTTGTTCCTGCTCTGATAATTTTATTTTTCCTGCCCGTGATTTGATCAGAGTATCGATAACTGCGCCAGTTCCCAAAATGAAAATTATGGTTCCTATCAGTCCACCCAGTATGGGAATGAAACTGATTACACCCAAGACAATTACCCCTACAAAAGTTTTCCAGATAGGTGCAGTTTGGGGTTTGTGTGATGCATGGAAAATTGCATCTCCTGCCTGAAGGGCAACTGCTATGTATCCGGTTATTATTGCCAGTATTAGGACTATGATCAAAAGGGGTATAAGCGCAATACCGATAATTGAGATTGTGAGAACAAATATAAGTGGAATTATGGCCACTGCAGCTATTACCCCCCAGAGAAGAGCGTGTAGGGTTCTTCTTCTGAGATTCTCGGAAACGCGAAGCAGCTGTTGCGGGAAGAGCGCTACAATTAATAAAGAGAGTGCCAAAAATCCGATGAAGGTCAGTATGCGCATTCCAATAAATATTCTATACCAGGTCTCCCCTGGTGTAATATGCCAAGGTGCGCTTATCTCAACTATATCCCCCCGGACTATTGAGTTGTCATGCTGAAGGATTTCTCCCCCGATCGATACTGCATTACCTCCGATTACTGAACCTGAGGTGAGAAGAACAGAACCCCCAATTGCAACGGCATCGTTTGTGACTTCCCCCTCAACGGTTATATCTCCTCCAAGGGCAACAGCGTCCTTAATCTGCTCATTTGAGGCTACAAGAATATCGCTGCCAAAACGTATGACGGAGCGTTCCTGACCATGGAGCAGAGCAGCGGTACAATAGATAAATAATTGCAGCAAAACTGTTAGTGCACGGTACATACGGAGTTCCTTTGTAGTGATTTTTCGTCACTCTAATTTAATTAAAGAGAAAGTTACTAATTCGCCTGTTACATTCAGTGAAATTGTAAAGTGTTTCTTTTCTGGTCGGTTTATGTTAACTGGCTAATTTTTTACATAAAATTTGCTCATTTTCACTCAAGTACCCTGAGTTTTTGCCGTTTTTTGTATAGGTTTAGCCTCTGTCAAAAAACAGCTGTGGAGTTAACGGGAAACGGCATGTCCACATCATTATCTATATGTTTAGACAAACTGAAAATAGTCGGTTGCAACTATTGTGCCTCTGTTTTACAAAGATGTGAAGTCGGTGTGTTCTGTACCGGATAATATTATTTACGAGGGATGAAAGAAGAAGCGTAAGGTTCATTGCCTTTGAGCTGACAATGAACCTTCTGTAAATTTACAAAAAGAAAACAAATCCTTATCTAAGAGGAAATCTTTTATAATCTCTTGCAAGTGTTTCATAGGTAATGAATTCATCCATTGAACCATCGGTGATTGTGGAATCATATGGTGGCTGTGTCTCCGTAATCCAACGGTTTGTTTCCTGGTCAAGGTAGCGGAAGTTATAGCGCACCCTTTTATCTCTTTCAATAAACTTAAAGGCCATGTCCCCTCTGAGTTTCCAGGTACCTTCGGACTGAAATTCCCAGTCTTCTCTTGTAGTTTCGCTTGTTCTGCCTCTGCTTCTTTTCATAATATAAAGGGATCCGTCCGGGCGGAAGTGAATTTCCTGCCTTTTTACCACATCAAATCTTGGGTCAGGGCTTTCCTGTTCCATAACCCATGCACCCACCACATGTCTGCGAAGGGAATCGGCCAGGTTTTGCATCTCTAAGAGTGTATCAAGTTGCTGTTTGAACTGTGTGAGGCGGCTTCTGGCGGCCAGAGGCATGGGGATTTCTATCAGAGAGTCAATGTCCCCGAGAAGCTCTTTTGCTTTTTCGAGATGCATCTCCTTAAGGGGTTTTTTCTTTTCGGCTACAGCCACTCTTAATGAGTCGATGACAAGGGCACTTTCTTCCAGTAATATCTCCATTCTGTCTTCAAATTCGTTAAGGGCATTGTAGAGAGAGTCCTGATATTGTCTGTGTTCCCTTGAGTTGCCAATTGATTGGGCGGTTTTCATGTGGTTGAGATACATGCTGATCTTTGTCATCTCACTTCTGGGAACACCTCTTTCTCTGAGTTGGGCAATTCTCGCCTCTGCTTCTTCTGTGGTAATTTTTTGCCCGCATCCGGCAAAAAGAGAGGTCACAATCAGAATAACCCCTGAAAGAAAAATCCGTTTCATAATCCGCTCTTCTGAAAAAAGTGATATAGAGAACTGTTATACCTATAATTTAGCTAAATATTGACATATTGCAAAGGTTTTTTTTTCTTTTTCACAAAAGCCGGCTCCTTTGTTGTTCATTGTCGCATGATTTAATGCTGTTTAACAACAATGAAATAATTTATCTTTCCTTTTTCCTCAATAATGGATAAAATAGAGCAGATACTCATATTTTTAACAGGATCTATTAGCAGAGCTTTAGGCCTAAAAAGAAAAAAGTACAAAGGGTTTTCTGGTGATTGAGAACAAACTTGAAGTGGTGATTGTGGATGATGAGATTCAGATAACTGAATTACTGAAATCTTTTATAATGATTTCAGTTGAGAATGTATATGTGCATACTTTTAACAATCCGCTCAATGCTAAACTGTTTCTCAAAAATAATAAACCCGATATCCTAATTACGGATTACAAAATGCCTGATATCGATGGTGTTCAATTATTAAAATGCGCCGATCCGTCCGTAAAAAAGGTAATGATATCAGGGTATATATCTGAAATCGCAGCAGAAAAAATACAGGAATTGAATGTTACCTGTTTTGAAAAACCGGTCCCGCTGAAAAAACTCGCCGATATAATTCAAGAGTTGGAGACTAAGATTAACGCTTAATCAGACCAAAATTCCGGGCCACCCTCGGTCCCTATGCTGTTTCTTGTCCCGTCATCATTTCTGAAATTTCTCCCCGGGTTACCAGCATTGATACATGGAGAATATCCGGAGAGTGAATACCGGTGAGAGGAGCGTCTGTGTCGCAGGGAATTGACAGAGTCATCTATTGATGAATGTATAAGCTGTGCAAGCGAGGTGTCGATAATCTGTGAATGCTTGGTGGGAAGGTTTGTATCAAGCTCCATTGCTCTGGTTTCAGCCAATGAACCTGAAAAAACCGGGTCCTGTATGAGATTCCAGTGCCTATCAGTACTGTCCTGGTTGTGATTTATCCTCACCAGCATACCCAGCTCCGGGTCACAGTCAAGGAAATTACCATCAGAATTGCCGTAAATGCAATTGTAGGCAAACTTTACTTTGGATATGCCGTCACACCACAATCCCAAATTCCTGTTAAAAGCGATAATATTGTTCTGAATTTGGGGGTTTGAAGCTTCGACTTTGATTCCTGCGGTGAAATTTCGAGCAATCACGTTGTTGTATATCCTGAGAGATCCTCCCTGAAGGCAATGTATTCCTACATTGTTGTTTTCTAGAATGCTGTTTCTGACAACAGGGCTGCAGTTTTTGGCTGTAATCGCTGTCGTGGCACAGGAAACTTCAGTATAAGCTATCTCGGTAAACTGATCTGCAGCCCCATCGAGGATAATTCCACGCCATTTATATTCCTGAAACCGGGAGTTTTCCGCTCTGAAGATAATAGGGTTATCTTTCCTGCCTACACTGCTAAGCGCACCCTGTACCCTGATAGAAATCAGTGTGGAGTCAAGTTTGTCAAAAGGGGACGATGAGGGAGTCGTGTTTCCGGGGGAGATTATTACCTGGGTACCAGGTGAAATCAGCAGACGTGCACGGGGCAGAATAACTATATCACCTTCAACAATGTAAGGACTCTCATCCGGAACCCACCGGGTGTCCCTGTCGATTATTCCCGATACCCGGGTCTGGGCATGGAGTACAAAAAGGGCTGCCAGGAGAGTGAAGAATGCAAGTCGCAAAATTTTTTTCATAGGGTAGAGTATTTGATAAGGTGTTTTTTTATAAGATACATATGAAGCCAGCCGGGATTCAAAAGTTTAACATGGTATTGTGCAGAATCTTTTTCCCACTGCAATGGATTTCTTTTGCAAAATAACATTTCGAAATTGCAAAGGGTATCTATATGTTCAGATAAGAGATATCGGGTATCTGGTTGGGAGAAGGTGTTTAGGAACTCCTCTTCCGGAATTTCTATATCGTGTGCGGGATCTTTCAGCTCTTTATATACCTGGACAAAATCAGCACATACCGAACGAAGCAGGGCTGAGCAATCCACTGTTTTTTGTGCCTGTTTGCGCACCATTATTCTCAGAAAATCACAATACTCCCTGAACTCCTCTTTGTTCCTCAGTGAAACGTAGTTCTCTTCAAATCGGATTAAAGAGAAAGTGTGCAGGTGCTCAAAAACACCCGATATCCTTTGGTGGGTGATACCAAGTAGTTGAATCAACCAGTTTTTGATATCCGCTGTAACAAATGAATCTTGTGACTTACTCTCAAAGAGATAAAATAATGAAAGTATGGCCGAAATACTTTGGGACCTGGAATCTGTGTGACTGAGCCGCATGTTTGCGGTTCTGATTTTATGAGAAATCATCTTTATCAAAGATATGTACCAGAGTGGTACACCTTTAATTTTTTTTTGAAGAATATCTGCATTGATAATTATGACACTGCTGTTTTCTACCGCTTTAGCCGAAGCACTTCTTGGTTTGCCGTCAATAAGAGACATCTCTCCCACTACAGCCCCCTTGCCCAGAACTGCCAGATTAATTTGTCGCAAACCCAGTTTTCTGTATACCTGTATGCTGCCGGTCTGAATTATGTAGAGCTCACGGGAGCGATCTTTTTCATAAAAAAGGTGCTGTCCCGGTTTGAATTTTTTGAGCAAAGGTTTCATTGAATTACTGGGCATAAATTATACTTTTCGGTGTTTGGGTTTGAAAAATAAACCCCTCATTCAAATTGTATTGCATCGGTTTCGGTTTTGCAAGGGGAAGTAAAGGCAAATGGATCGTATCGGTAAAATATTTTATCACCTCTGTTTAGTGGCTGTTTTTATCACATCCTGCCAAAGAGGAGAAAAAGTGGAACTGAATATTGACTTCTCCCAATCTCATACGTGGCGTTATCTGCTTGGTGCCGATCTTCGGGGATCTCTCAGCTGTAATGATTCTTCCCACTCCTACTCCGGATCCATAAGAACCTATCTTCAGGGGGTAGATTCCCGGGAAAACGAATCATCAACATTTGCAACAAATGACTTCCTGGTCAAAGCAGATTTCCTCAGCGATGAACAGATGTTTGAATTAAGAAACAGGTTAAGTGTATTTGAAATGTCTGTTTGTCCCAAAATCGGTGTCACTGTCTCCGATACTGCGGTATTCGGTGGGATGCCTCTGCGTAATTGGGATCTATTTAAGAGTATCTCCAGAGCGATACCTGTGATGCCTTCCGCCCCAATGAGTGTGGGTTCCTCCTGGGAGAGGGAATATCACATTCCGGTTAAAACCGCTCAGGGCCAGGAGACCGGAGAGCTGTATCAGGTTTTCAGGCTCGACAGTGTGGTTGTGGATAAGGGGGTACAAACCGAGGCTTATATAAGTTGGCTGTTTTCCTACAGGGTTTCGGCTGATCACTCAGACAATGCTCAGGCAAGCACTCCCATGAGCGGATCGGGAATCGGCACTGCAGTTATCGATATTCCAAAACAAAGAATTCTAATGTCAAATGCAAGCTTTGAAATAGACCATTATGACAACTGCAAAACAGAATTGCAGGAAAATGTTCATATCGAGCTCATCAGATAAACCATCTGTGTATCACCCACTGGGAAAACAGCAATGCATTGCGGCATGTTTCTGCAGCACCTCAGCAGAAGCTGGTACTGCAGTTGTTATGATCAGAGCATAGGGTGGTCAGTTTCGGGCCAAATGTTCTGTTTGATGAAGTTGGGGCATACTTATAACCATCGCTCCATCGATTATCCCCACTCTTCTTCTTGATTGTCTGAATTTATAGAAACCTTCTGCATTGACCGGAAGTCCCTGAGTGCGGCCGACCATTTCACCTTCTTCGATTTTTTCAATCAGTATGTAATCATTCAGGCGGTTTCTTGTGCCCGGATCTCTGAAAATCAAAGCGTTGGGATTTTCCCCTTTCCCGTCATGTCCATACCCGATGAGTGTGACCCAGTGCCCGCCGGTTCTTCTGTATACATCATTTTGTTGATCATACCTGTACCAGCCGAAATTGAGCAGTACCGCCTTATCTTCCCGAAGAGCCTTTTTCAGGGATTGGATATCGGGTAGGGTTTTAGTGGGTTGGGTGAAATGAGGTGCTACACTTCGCCATCCCTGGTGAGATATTTCAAAACCGGAAATATCTCTGTTGTGAAAATAGCGCTCCAACCCTGAGCTTAGGGCACGTGCTCCGGTACCTCTGTTTCCGGTGTTAAAATATTGTGAAGATCCTAAGATTTTGGCCAGTTCAAAGTGATCTCGTGTCGAATCGCCTCTGCTGTCAATGAGGTTGTGGTGTCCCTTGTGGTAAAACCACATCAGGGCATTTGCAACAGCCACCGGACCACAGTAGACCCTGCCACCATGTTCAAAACCTCCAAAGGTTGTGTCCCTCTGAAAGTAGTTTGGAAATGTTTCGAGGTTATCCACAAACCCGGCGGGTATGGTGGGATTTATATCAGAAGAGGTTTGAAAAGATTCTTTTCCTATTTCAATTTTTTCAGTGTGGGAACTTGAATGGGAAAAACTGAAAAATGTCAGAACTGCAAAAAGAATAAGAGAATATAGGGGCATTACTTTATATCTTTCTGTATGTTTAGGTTGATAATATGGAGATGTGTTTCAGGGGAAAAAATAACACCGGAAAAGTGGAAAACAAAAATTTCCCCGATTTAATTCAGCATCGATTCTCGGTCCCGGAAAAGCAGTGTCTGGGAATGAGGATAGGGATTGGGGCCCGGTAGATTCAGTGCGGGAATTTTTTTCCTGGGAATTGTTGTGGCAGGCCCTTTCTGACATCTTTAATTCTGGGGAACTCATTGCCCTCTACGGCGAGTTTGAAGCGATAAAGGTCATCTTCTATTCTAAAGGCGATATCATCCCCAAGCATATGTGAGCGGCTGTCTTCCATGAGTGGGAAATAGAATCGCAGAGCCAGATCGACTCTTGTGTAGTTGTCCCTTTGGTTTTCTGTGAATCTTACTCTTCCCTCATGCAGCACATACGGGCTGTCTTCTGAGTGCCAGGCGATAAGTTTACCGTAAGCTTCCTCGACTATCTCTGTTTCCCATTCCACCCGTTCGTTTTTTGCAATCAGCACGCTCCAGCGGCTTCTGTTTTCATCCAGGGCGGTCACATCTTCCAGGAAGTCAAGTATTTGAGGAAGATACTCGGGGTTTCTCCAAATTTTGAACAGATAAGAGCTGTCGCGGTTTATCTTTATGCTTTTGTTGATTGAAAGTTCTTCCTGAAGAGCCATAATATGTAATCCTCTCAGTGATGGTTTTAGGTTCAAGAGAATGGTAATGCAAAAATTTTTCCACATTTACCAACCGGGAGGTGGCATTGCTTTTGCACTCTTGAAAGGCTTAAAGAGGTCAATTAAGCGGCTTATTTACAGGAGGCTTTTTATGGACTTACACCCAAAACCATTCGTATGGCAGATGATCAGAGAAGCTGTCGAAGCACATGGAAACAAATTGTCAAATGTGGAGGTAAAGGATTGGATTCTTAAACACTATCCCAATACCAACGTAAACACCATCCTCAATCAGATAATTATCTGCACTGTTAACCATGAGTCAAGAATTCACTACAAAGAAAACCAGCGTCCGCGAAGGTGTCAGGAGACGATTGATTTCCTCTACAGACCCGCTGCGGGAAAGCTTGAGCTTTACGATCCCAGGATTCACGGCATATGGGAAATATTCCAGGACGAGCACGGTATCCTTTCCGTAAAGGAGGTAAAGGAACACTGCAAGGAAACCAAAAAGCAGGATGTGGTTTCAAGCAGCTATATAGACAAGGAGCACTTAAGGCTCTATCTTGCAAAAAACCTCGACCTTGTGGAGGAGGGACTTGAGCTCTATGTTGATCTGTTCGGAAATGACGGGGTGCAGTATAATACAGAGTTTGGTCCAATCGATCTTCTGGCAGTGGACAAAAGCGGGGCGTTTGTCATAATAGAGATAAAACATGATGCTTACCCCGATGCTTCCAGCGGGCAGATCCTTAAATTCAAAAACTGGGTTAAACGCCACCTGGCAATGGGAAAACCGGTTCGCTCCTATCTCATAGGGCCACAGATCCCGGAGAATGTCCGGTACTCCCTTGCAGACTGTCAGGATGTGTTTTTAAAAGAGTATGAGCTGAGTATAAAACTGAAGGATGTTCCCCAGATAAGTGATCTGGAGGAATTTGAAGAGCGTTCCGGTTCACCCCTTGCCTATAAAACGTCTATGCCGTAATGGGGATAAATTTCGTTTTATCCCTCTGGTCGTACGTAATCTTTAAGGGTGCGGGGAAAGAAAAATAAACCTTGGGAGGACAAATATGTCAGCACGTATTCTGGTTACCGGTGCAACGGGTTATTTGGGTAAAGAGGTGCTGAGGAGATATAGTCTGATGGGCGTTGAGGTGCGTGCTGCGGTTCACAGAACAGATCATGCCGTAAAGGAGCTGCGCTCAGAGATGATTGAGACAGTGCCACTTGATTTCACTGATAAGTCTTTGGTGGAAAATGCCCTGGAGGGGGTAGAGATTATTGTTTTAATCACTCCCGCGGTTTCGGAATTGTCTGAGTATGTGAGAATAATGCTGGATGTGGCAAAAAGTTCCAGTGTATCACATGTAATAAAGATCAGCCCTACGAGTGTAAAAAAGGTGCCTATGATCAAACTGTCAAAGTGGCACCGCGAGGCGGAGATGTTGCTTGAGGAATCAGGGATCGACTACACCATTGTTCGCCATAATTGTTTGATGCAGTATTTCTTCAGCTGCATGCAGCCCACCGGCGGCTTGATTTACCTTCCCCTGGGCAAGGAGAATGTGAGTTTTATCGATGCAAGGGATGTGGCAGTGGCGATTTCAGAGATCTCGATGAGTTTGGGAAATCACAGAAAAAGAGCGTATAATCTAACCGGACCACAGGCCCTTTCAATGTTCAAAGCCACCTCGATTATTACAGAAGTAATCTCCCAGCATGTGGAGTATGCAGACATAAGTGAAGAGACAACAAAGCATGTGATGGATGGAATGGGGATACCATCATGGCTTAGTGATCTCTATCTTGAGCTCTATGCATTCTACAGAGCAGGGCTGGCTTGTGATGTAAGTGAGGATTTCGAACTGATAACCGGTGGCTCATCGACGACATTTTTAGATTTTGCAAGGGATCATGCCGATTTATTCAGAAATATCGTTGAACACGAAGAAGAGTGAGGTGTTTATTATAGGAGGTTAGTTATGGCTACAAAGATTTTGATTACAGGTGCAACTGGCCCACTGGGAAGAAAAATTGTGCAATACCTGACGCACATGGGACAAACGGTGCGTGCGGGTGTACATAATTCAAGCAAAACAGAGTATGTCAAGTCTCCAGATGTGCAAATCGCTCATCTCGATTATCGTAATTTCACCACCATAGACAGGGCTTTAGAGGGGATAAAAACTCTTTTCCTGCTTACTCCTATAGCAAGAGAGCAGGTTGAGTATACCCGCAGAATGGTAGACAGGGCAAGATTATGGGGCGTTTCTCACATCGTGAAATTATCAATGATGGGAGTTGATGAGGTGCCCGGTATCCAGTTTACCCGCTTGCATAAACAATCAGAGCTCTACATCAGGGAAAGTGACATTCCCTATACTTTTATCCGTCCAAATGCGTTCATGCAGAATTTCCTGAGCTATTTTCAGCCTGCCGGAAGTTTCATCTATCTGCCCATGAATGGTACCATGGTTAGTTATATCGATCTGCGGGATGTTGCCAGATTCTGTGCTGAAGTCCTTATGCATGTGGAGGAGTTTGAGGGGAATATCTTTGAATTGACTGGTCCGGAATCCCTTTCTGCTGAGCAGGTAACGGAGATCATGACCAAAATTGTCAACCATCATATCAATTATATAAATGTTTCCCAGGACACCGCTGAGCACATACTTGAAAGTACCGGAAAACCTCAGTGGCTGGCGGAGGGATTTGTCGAGTATTGTATGCTTCAGCGTACCGGACGGTTTTCTGAGGTGAATACTGTATATGAGGAGGTTTTATCTAAAAAACCCCATACATTCGAAAAATTCGCACATGATTACAGTACAATACTAAAGCTGTTAATCCAGCAGGAGCATCATACATTCTTGAAATAAATATTAGTATTAACCTCCCCAAGGGGATTGAAATCTGTGCCTTTCAGCTCAAAAACTGGATATCCTGACAGGATCCGGGACATCGGTTTCGATCCCTTTTCTTCTTTTCCAGTTTCTATATTAGTTCCAATTGTTTGCGCCGGGCTGCAGGCCATGGCACTGAACTGCATTTAAGTGAATCCTGGCAGGGGAGGAGAGGGAGATTTGGTGGGATGAAGGTGTGAAAAACACTAAAAATTGGAGGATTGTACGTTATGGGTTGTGAAAGGGTTTATTCCGCACGGGAAATAGCTGAAGGTGAAGGGGCCAGAGTTAAACGCCTTTTCCCGGGAAAAGAAATAAGGGATTTCGATCCGTTTGTATTGCTGGACGAATTTTTTGTGGATGCGGGCACAGGGTTCCCCGATCACCCTCACAGGGGTTTTGAAGCTCTGACCTATATGCTTGAGGGATCTTTTCGTCATAAAGATAACATGGGCAATGACACTGAAGTGGCAACCGGTGGGGTACAGAAATTCTCTGCAGGCAGGGGGCTTGTTCACTCTGAAATGCCGGGTGAAAAAGCTTCGGTCGCACATGGAATTCAGCTGTGGGTGAATCTTCCCCGAAGACTAAAAAACTCAGCCCCCTCATATATGCAGGTCCAATCAGAACGCCTGCAGGTAAGAGAAATTGACGGGGGATATGAAAGGGTTATTGCCGGAGACGGTTCTGAAGTTAGGTTTAATACTGAAATAAAATACTTTGATGTGAAATTGAAGGCCAGTTCAGAGTACAGGTCACCCTCTGTTTCTGCTCTCAATGGCATAATCTATGTCTATGAGGGAAGTGTAATGATTGGGAGCAGGGAATGTGTACGGGGTGAAGGCTTTCTGTTTGATCAGGTATCCCATGTAACACTGCGCTCTTTATCTGACACAAAATTTATTTTGGTGGCCGGGATGCCCCATGGGGAGCCGATCATACATAAAGGATCTTATGTGGATTAAAATTGTTTAATTCTAAGAATGCAAATACTATATTTATTTTTCTTTGCCGCGGAAGTGGTGGAATTGGTAGACGCGCTAGATTCAGGTTCTAGTGGGCGCAAGCCTGTGGGGGTTCGAGTCCCCCCTTCCGCAATTTTTTGAGTATCCCTCCTTTAGTATCCCTGAATCTTGAAAATGGAAACAAATAATACAAAAATCAAACTCCTGCCGACTCATGTAATAGAAAAAATTGCAGCTGGAGAAGTTGTTGAGCGTCCGGCATCAGTTCTTAAGGAATTGATTGAGAACTCAATCGATTCAGGCGCCACGAGAGTAGATATAGTGGTGGATGATGCGGGGTTTTCTCAGATGAAAATCACCGATAACGGCTCTGGTATGTCTGGCAATAATCTTTCCCGCTGTCTTCAGCGTCACGCCACAAGCAAAATCAGCTCTGCTGATGATCTGTTTTCCATAGCTACAATGGGATTCAGGGGTGAAGCTTTGGCCAGCATCGCAGCCGTAAGCAGGTTAACTATAGTCAGCAGTGATCAGACCGATGGTATTGGGTACACCATTACAAGTACCGGTGGTGAACATGGGGACGTGCAGCCTTCTCAGCATCTCAGAGGGACTACAATAATTGTCAGAGATCTCTTTTTCAATGTTCCTGCCAGAATGAAATTTATGAAAAGCCACAGGGCAGAAAAACTTGCACTGGTTCGCATGATCGAGCAGATGGTGATCCCTTTTCCCGGCATTCATTTCAGTGTCACAATCGACGGAAAGAAAACCTTTGAACTTCCTGTGGTACAGACTCCTTTGGACAGAATTGCTTCCGTAACAGGGACAGAATTTGCCAGGGGTCTTGTGGAGTGCAGCGGCGAAAACGATGGAGCCTCGGTTTGCCTTTATGTATCAAGCCCGGAGCATCTTCAAAGCAGACCTCGATTTCAGTCTCTGTATGTAAATCTGAGAAGAATAGATAACGATTCTGTTACCTATGCCATAAGGGAGGCGTTTTCAAGTTATCTGGGGCATGGAAATAAACCTTCATTTTTCTGTTTTCTGGATATTGATCCCCAGCATATCGATGTCAATGTTCACCCAACAAAACAGCAGGTTAAATTCGAAAATGACAGAAAAGTTGCAGGGTTTGTGTATAGAGCGGCAAAAAAGGGGATTGAAACCAGTCATGTAACATCTCAGGATTTCACAGCTCCGAAAGATGAGAGTGAGGATTATTTGGGGGAAGATTTAAAAGGTGAAAAAACGATAAAGAACTCTTTTTCAGATTCAGAAAATCCGCAAAAAGACCAGGAATCAGATCAGAGCGGGGGCTGGGAATCTTCTCAGACGATTATTTCTTTCCCTTCCGGGGAGAAAATGGATGAAAAACAAGTTGAATCTCCGAAAGAAAACAGTATACAATTTAGAGACGAGAAAGAGGAGATGTGGAATCTGATACCTTGTTATCAGATTCATGGGGTTTTTATTCTTGCACAGATTAAAAAAGGGATACTGCTTATCGATCAACATGCCGCACATGAAAGGGTCCTTTTTGAACAGGCTCTCAATGATCTTCAGGCTGGGCGTTCACCTTCACAGCAGTTGTTGTTTCCGGTTTTGCTTGAAGTATCACCAACAGAGAAGGCTGTGGTAGAGTCTGGAATGAAGTACTTTGAAGGTTTTGGCTTTGAAATGTCTGATTTTGGTGGTAACACTGTTTCAGTTTCAGCTATACCTGCTTTTCTTAAAGACGGTCTGATCGAGGAGACGGTCAGGAACATGATCCGGTATCTTCTTGATGGTAAAAATCCTGAATCTTTTGATCAGCCTGCAAGGAGGTTCGCTGCAGCATTTGCGTGTGGGGCGGCTATAAAAGCCGGGCAGAAGCTAAGTCAGGAAGAGATGAATGCGCTGCTCAACAGCCTGTTCTCCACCGAAAACCCTTATACATGTCCTCACGGCAGACCTACTCTGGTAAGAATCTCTTTAGAGGAACTTACCAGAAGATTTTTAAGGTAAAGAGGTGAATCCTATGAATACGCAGGGAAATGCTGATAACCGGCGTTATAAAATGCCCAAAAGTTTTGCTGGAACGCAAGTAGCCGGAACCGTCTGTGATTTAAAAAAAACGATCGCCAAAGGTGGTGGCTGCATAATACTTGATTTCTCCAATACTGAGTTTATCGACAGCTCCGGTATCGGCACTCTTGTATCTCTTGCTCAGGATCTTAGGGGAGAAAATAAAAGGCTCATTATAAGAGGGCTCCGTCAGGCACTTTTAAGAATTTTTATTGAAACCGGAATTGATATTTTTTTTGATATAGAAAATCTGGGCAGAATAAAACCTGCCGATACAGATTTCAAAGACAATTCCGTACAGATCCGCCTTAATATTTCAGATCAGACTGAGGGTGATGTGAAGGTGTTGTCTCTCAAGGGAATGATGAATCACCCGGAGGGGTCAAACCTGTTTAAAAAAAACATGCTCCTCGCCATGGCTTCTCATCAGAAAATTCTGATTGATCTCGAAAATCTTGCTTATTTTGACAGCTTGAGTATAGGGACCGTTCTTAAATTAAATAAGCTGTTAAAGGAAACTGGGGGGGGATTGAGAATGTGTGCTCCCAATTGTATTGTTCAGGATCTTTTTTCCACGCTGAATATCGACTCGATTATCCCGGTTTTTGACAATTGTGATAAAGCGCTTCTTGATTGGAAAAATAGATGACAGCTTTGACCAAAACTAAAACTGTCGCTCTCTGTACCATTGGCTGCAGAACAAATCAGGAAGAGATGGGCACACTGAAGCAGAACTTGCTCTCTGCCGGATACCTGGTAACCGATAAGCCTGATATTGCAGATGTTATAATCGTTAATACCTGTTCTGTTACAGCACTTACAGAGTCAAAGACAGAGAAAATGATAGGATCATATTCCCGGGATTTCCCCCGGGCGGCATTACTTGTAACCGGCTGCCTTGCTCAGCAAAAAAAGAGTGATCTAACCAAATTTCCCGGTGTGAAGTGGGTGGTTGGCAACAGGGAAAAAGGTAAAATTATCCAGATCATCCAACAGTATGAAGAAGGGGTTTTCTGTCCGGAAATTTCTGATGGTGATGTTTTGGAAAGCAAAGATAACAGGCTGCACAGCGTTGACCCCAAGAAAACACGTTATTCCATAAAAATTCAGGAAGGGTGTTCTTTTCAGTGTGCCTATTGTATAGTCCCAAGTCTTCGGGGGCCTTCCAGGGCAACGGGTATGACAGAGCTCCTTGATTCTTTTAAGCAAGCTATAGATATAGGATATAAGGAGATCGTTCTCACAGGTACTCATATCGGACAGTACAGAGATCCATCATCAGGAGCGGACCTTTTATCCCTGATAGAAGAGATCTTAAAAACAAGTGGGAACTTCAGAGTCCGACTTAGCTCCATTGACCCAAGAGATCTTACAAATGAGCTAATTGAAATGATTGCCGGGGAGGAGAAGATATGCGATCATCTTCACCTGAGCATCCAGAGCTTTAGCCCGCGGGTGCTGGAAAGAATGAACCGTCCCTGGAGAGAGGTTGAGAGTATAGTCCATAAATTGACAGATCTTCGTAAGCGCAATCCGCTTGTGGGTCTGGGAGGGGATTTTATTGTAGGGCATCCCGGGGAAACAGAAGAAGATTTTCTTTACAGTCTTAATATAGTTGAGCAGCTTTTATTTTCCTATGGGCATGTTTTCAGATACTCCAGACGACCGGGAACAAGTGCAGACACATTCAGCGATCAGTTACCGGAAACGGTAAAAACTCACAGAAGTACCACGTTAAGAGAAGTACTTGACTCAACTAGGAAAAAATTCCTCTCGACATTACAGGGACAATCCTTTAATATTATTACAGAATCGGAAATGCCTGTTAAAGGTATCACTTCGAATTATATTAAGGTTAGAGTGCCCGGTGTTACAGCTGTCCGCAATACATGGCTGAATGTAAAGGTTTTAGAATCGGTTCATAATGATTACTGTATTGCCGAACCAATCTCCAGAGGTGAGCTATGAATAAGGAACACTCAGCTGCTGTGCTAAAGGCTAAAGGCCGTTATCAGCATGTGATTGACAATATCGACCAGTTGCCTTCACTGCCAGCAATTGTCTCAAGGTTGCTTCAGGTTGTAAACTGCCCGGACACATCGGCTGAAGATGCTGCAGAGTTAATTGAGAAAGATCCTGCGCTTACCAGCAGGATGTTGCGCCTGGCAAACAGTGCTTTCTATGGTATTCCAAGAAGTATATCTTCTGTTTCAAGTGCGGTGGTGATTCTTGGATTTAACACTATTCGCTCGCTTGTACTGAGTGCTTCAGTCGTAAAGATGTTTTCCGGCGCAAAACCTTTTTTTGACAATGATAGATTCTGGAAACATTCTATTGTGACCGCAATTGCATCCAAGACCATAATCAGACATTTCATGAGTGTGCGTATGATGGATCCTGAGAGCGCCTTTTGCTCCGGAATTCTTCACGACATCGGTAAACTGATTTTCAGCTTTTATGTGCCTGAGGAGTATATGGAGGCGTGCGAATATGCCTGCAAACATTCAGTTTCGCTGATTGATGCTGAAAACCACATCCTTGGTATCAATCATGCAGAAATCGGGAAAATACTGGCCGATAAGTGGGCTCTTCCCCTGGATTTGAGTAATTGCCTTGTGTATCACCATTCACCGGAAAAATCAGACATCGCAAGTGACTTGGTATCCACTGTTCATCTTGGAGATATTATGGCTCATAAGCTTGGCTGTGACTTATGGGATGGAGAGATTCGGGTAGAGGAGTCCGCCAGCAGTCGCGAAATACTGAATATCTCACAGACAGAATATGATAAAATAATGGACAAACTGCAGGACTCTGTCGAAAAGTCAACAGAGTTTCTGTCGATAATTAAATAATAAACCAAATTACCCATCGTGAATAAGCCCGCTTTGAGAATTCTTTTCTGGTAATTTATTTTCTGACAGGGAAGTAACTTCCTGAATTGTTAGTCAATTGACATGCTGTGAATCTCCTACCTGGAGGGAAGAGTATTGCAGGACCTGAAAAATTTTCTGGAGCATTCCCAATTTCTTCCTTCGCCTTTGCCTGTAGTAAATTATTTGACAGTGGTGACTACCGATCCGGGTATGACCCCTGACCAAATTGTGAATGTGATTAGGTTAGATCCCTGTTGCTGTGCGAGAATTCTAAAGTTCGCTAATTCGATCACTCCCCAACAGAATAATTCAGTCTCTTCTGTAACGAATGCAGTCGCCTTGATCGGGATAGAGAAGATCAGTTCGCTTTTATCGATATACCGAATGTTGTACCCTTCTTATCAGGGGATAAAACTTCCGTTTAAACTGGTACGTTTCTGGAAACACTCACTTGCCGTGGCAATGATTTCCGAGTCAATTGCAAAATGTATTCTAAGGTATGAGGATATCGATGTGGAGGCTGTTTATGCAGCCGGTTTGCTGCACGACATTGGTAAACTACATCTCTCCTCTTACAGGCCGGTTTCGGTAAGCCGATCTGTTAATGAATGTACAAACACTCCTTATTTTGCAACTGAAGATCCGGATTGCACACATTCTCTGGCTGGGGGGATGTTTGCTGAGTTGTGGCGATTACCAAAAGAGATTGTGTATGCAATCGAAAAGCATCACTCTCCCGATATCGCTCCCTTTGCCTCTCTTACTTCTTGCGTGATTCATGTGGCTGATGTATCAGTTCATCTACTGGGTTATGGAATAGTGGAGGAAGAAATACCACCACGGCTCGACAGGGATGCATTTGCAAGGCTGGGGATCCAACCTGAAGCAATCCGGGTGATTACAGTCACGGTTCTAAACAAAATAAGGGAAATAGAATCTCTGGTTGAACTAAACAGGTAATCCAATTATTTTAGCAGTTGAGAAATCAGTTCACTTCCACCCATCTCTTTATTGAGAAGGATAAAAAATATGGATTTTTTTTCAAAACTGAAAAATGGGCTGAGCAAGACCCGCAATCAGATCGGTTCAATAATCAGTACCGGCGCCATTGATGAGAGTCTGTATGAGTCACTTGAGGAAGCGCTTATTGCAGCAGATGTGGGGTTGGACTTCTCTATGGAGACAATAGATGTGCTTAGGGAGAGGGTGAAAAAAAACAGGGTAACCGAGGTTCAGGAAGTTATCTCTCTTTTGAAGGAGATTTTGGTCTCTGATCTCAGTTTCGAAACCCTGCCCGATGAGTTTCCTCCTAAGCCCTGGATAGTTTTGGTTGTAGGGGTAAACGGGGTAGGCAAGACCACTACTATAGGTAAGATGGCCAATGAGTTGAAGGAGAGCGGAAAAAAAGTGATGCTCGGAGCCGCTGATACCTTTCGTGCCGGAGCAATTGAACAGCTTAAAATCTGGTCGGAGCGTACCGGGGCTGGTTTTGTGTCACAGCATGAGGGTGCGGATGCTGCATCGGTTGCTTTTGACTCCATTGAAGCCGCAAAAAAAAGAGATGTCGATGTGTTGATGCTTGATACAGCCGGGCGGCTGCACAACAAGGTTAATCTGATGAATGAGCTGGAGAAGATCGTACGTGTGATCAAAAGAAGCACCCCACATGCTCCAAATGAAGTATTGCTGGTGGTTGATGCCACTACTGGTCAAAATGCACTGAAGCAGGCGGAGGTTTTCAATTCAATAGTGGGGATAAGCGGGATTGTAATAACCAAGCTGGATGGAACCGCAAAGGGGGGAATTGCTCTGGCGCTGACCCATAAACTGAAAGTGCCTGTTAAGAAGGTGGGAGTAGGAGAGGGGATAGAGGACCTGCAGGATTTTGATCCAAAGGCTTACGTTGAAGCGATGATCGGGGATGTCTGAGAGCGGCTCTACTCACCGTAGAGTCGCTTTACGTGCCGCTCGCTTAATTCCGTAATGTTGAGTATAGTTTTTTCAATTCTTATAAGCTGGATGCTTATTATAAGTAAAAACGCTGCCATGAATGCTGCAATACAGATTGCAATAAAAAGCATGAAGGGGCTCCTCTGTTATAGTGCTGCGGATGGGTTCATCCTGGGGAATTGACATCTGTTATGCTTTGCTCTCAGGTATCCGGCCATAGCGATCATATCACCATTGTCGGTACATAAGTTCGGTGGTGGAAAGTAGGTGTGTTCCCCGAATTTCTCCATGAACTCCTCACGTAATCTGCCGTTACAGGCTACACCGCCAACAACTCCGATTGTATGAATACCGGTGATTTCAGTGGCAGTCTGAATGTTTTTTGCCAGGGAATCTATGATCGCTTTCTGGAACGCTTTACAGAGGGCCGCTTTGTTTTCCTGAACGTATTCTTCGCTCTTGCTGTTTATGAAATATCTCAACGCAGTTTTCAAACCTGAAAAACTGAAATCAGGCCGTGTTCCGGATACTTTTGCAACCGGGAATTTAACCAGATCAGCTCCGCTTGCCTTTGCCGCCTCATTCTCTATGGCCCTGCCAGCAGGATACCGAAACCCAAGCAGTTTCCCTGCTTTGTCAAACGCCTCACCCGCCGCATCATCCACGGTTTGTCCGATACATCTGTATTTGCCAAAATTCTCTACAAGGTAAATCGCTGTATGTCCCCCTGAAACCACCAGTGCCAAAAAAGGGACAGGTATTTGGGGGTTGCTGAGGAAGAGTGCGCTTATGTGGCCCTCCAGATGATTTACACCGGTAACAGGGGTGTTGTGAGCGGAGTGGATGCCCAGTGCATAGCTTATTCCCACAAGGAGTGCTCCTGCAAGACCTGGACTGTCACTCACTGCAAGTAAATCTATATCCTTGAGCTGAAGTTTCGATTCCCCAATAACATTTGATACAATAGTATCAATTTTCTCCATATGTGCACGGGATGCAATCTCCGGTACCACGCCCCCGTAAAGGGAGTGTTCTACCTGTGAATACAGCGCACTGGAGATTATTTTGCCGTCCCTGAGGATGGCTGCGGACGTCTCATCGCAAGATGTTTCAATACCTAAAACTATCATTAGCTAAATCCCAGTATCAGAGAGGAAAGCTCCGGGTGTGAGCAGATCTGAGTCTCAAGCTCTCTGTCACAGTTTATAAAAAGAAGCTGTATGTTGTATTTATGGTTCACTTTGCTGATTTTTTTGAGATACTCGATCTCTTTTGTATGCAAAAAATAGATCTGGTCAAAATCCAAATGTATCTCGGTGTGTGATTCTGTCCTTATAACTTCCTTTAGCCTGTCAGTCAGAAATGCAAAATCAGCATCCTTTGATGCCGGAGAATACAGTGGGATGACAAGCGGGGCACTTTCCTCCGTTACTATATCCACTACATCTAAAATCCCCTCTTCGGACAGGGAATCCTCTGTGCTGGCTTCATGGATGAGTTCAGGTTCCTGTTTTGGTATCCTTTGTGGGAGTTGGTCGGAGGAGCTGATTTTGTCACTGTCGGTTATGTCTGCAGATTCCGGTGTTGTATTCTGGGGTGTTGGTTTATCGGCACTGAGATTGTGAAAACAAGTGTCGGTCTCATGGCTGCTTAAAAAAGATGGATTTTCTGAAATCTCATCACCAGACAGCGGGCTTTTGTCTGGCTGCTGTTTTTCAAATAAGGCAGAATTAGGCTCACAGGGGATTTCAGAATCCGGGACGCAGGTCTTGTCTTCCCCTCTGTTTTTTTCTTCTGGGCTTATATCACCTCCCGGAGAGGTTGCACTGTAAGTGGGGTTTTGGGTGCAGGGATTTTCTGAAAACGGGTCCCGAACGTTTCTTACAATTTGAATGGTATCACCGTTGTCAGCGTTTATCCCGGGTGCGCGGTCTTGCTGCTGATCCGGCTCAGGTGATATGTACTTCTCTGCAGTTTCATCCTGATCAGAATTAAATCCGTGGAATTCGTGTGGTTCTGTTTTATTTTGATCCAGCTGTCGCATGTTTTTATGCAAAACTTTTTCCAGACAGGATATCTGGGAGGAGAGGTTGTTATGGGTGATCCAGTTAATTAAGCTGAAAATACAGGAGATCACTAACAAGAATATAACAGAACCGTAGATTATGTAAATATTGGGCATTAAACAGTTTCCTTATCGGTAATAAAAATAATTGATGCCTGAGACCATAATCCAGAGAGCGACCAGGATAAAGGTGTAAAAAGTGACGATCGTTGCCGTTCTCGAACATTATATTATCATACTGTACATTACAAGTCAATGTGAACATTTGGGGTGTAAATGGAGAGCTCAATCCTTGTAGTTGATACGCATAAGGATATTTTCGATCTTGTATCTGAAATATTCAGTGCCGAGGGTGTGGAGGTCAGGTATGCCAGAAGCGCAGATGAGGCTCTCAGAGCCGCTGAGCAGAATGTACCCCAGGTGATAATGTCAGGGGTTGATTTGCCGCAGAACGATGGTTTTGAGCTGCTAAGAAGTGTTAAGGAAAAACACCCCAGGATAAAACGGGTGTTGATGAGCAGCTATGATGTAGACAGTTACGTTACACAGATCAGGAAACACAATATCGGAAATATTCTTGTGAAGGGTTCAGGTTTCTGTTCCAAAGAGATAAGGACTTATTTGAGGTCGCTTCTTAAGGGGGATATTTTCGGTTTAAACCGTTATTTTCCCGGGCGGAGAGTTCATGGGGAGAAGATCACCAGCTACTCCAGAGCCAGAGAAATCTGTTCAGAAATCGCAAGTTTATATCCCGGAGGTGCTTCTGTTTACCTTGACATTGCGGCCGATGAGCTAATTTCAAACGCGGTTTTCCATGGGGTTTTGCAGCTGACCGGCACGGATAGGGGAGAGTGGAGTGGGGACCAGCCCTTAAGTGAGAGCGATGCCATATCTGTAACCTGGGCCTGC
This sequence comes from Chitinispirillum alkaliphilum, assembly GCA_001045525.1. NCBI lineage: Bacteria > Pseudomonadati > Fibrobacterota > Chitinispirillia > Chitinispirillales > Chitinispirillaceae > Chitinispirillum > Chitinispirillum alkaliphilum. The sequence continues at coordinate 28,689 of LDWW01000014.1, forward strand.
GATGATGAGAAGGTTGGGGTTTCAGTTGTGGATACCAGGGGTAATTTGAAGAAGATGGATGTACTTCACTGGTTATATAACAGTGCAGAGGTTGAATGTGCATTTGGGGAGCAGGAGCATGGACGTGGATTGCTTCTTATCCGCAGGATTATCGACAGGTTTATCATAAATATCGATCCTGGGCACAGGACCGAATGTGTGATACTTCAATATTTCGACAAAGAGCATGTTGCCCGCCAGAAGCCTCTTTTGATCCACGAGCTTGCCTGAGGGAGAAAGTCCCGACACAGGTAAAATTTACCGATTGGTAACAAGTTTTCCCTGATGTATATATTCATGATTTCTGCTTTAAGATGCCTGAGAGGGTGTTTTTCTTTTGGCATGCGATTCGCTTGTTTCTGAGTTATGTCATCCTGCTTCCATGTTTTGATTATCGACGATGATACGGTCTCAACAGAGGTTTTGTCCAGCTCGCTTTCGAGGCTAGGGTGTAAAACGACTGTAAGGGAGACCGCAGAAGAGGGAGTCGAGTGTTTAAAAGAGAACTCTTTCGATGCTGTGTTTGCCGCCTTGTGTGTAAGGAAAATGGGTGGAAGAGCAGTTGCAAGGGAAGTCAAAAAGGAATCAGAGAGCACAAAGTTCTTTCTCATAACCGGGTGGAAAGGTGAACTTGAAGCAAGTCTGCTTAACTACGACGGGATTCACGATATCATAAGAAAACCTTTCAATTTCGGTGATATCAGAGATAAAGTGCTGGAACATTTAGGATAAAAACAGAAGATTCGGGGCCGTTGCTCCACGCTTATGCTTACTGTGTTAGTGCCTCGAATCTTTCTCTTATCAAAAAAGTTGCTCCTTTATGACAGATCACTCCTGTTCAGAAACTGAACGCAAACACATCTTCTCCCGTATCTAGAAACTATTCAAATTTGTTGCTCAGAAATATCGGTTTCAGGAAAAAAATCTCCGGTTATCTAAAAAAAATTGCATATTCACAAAAATTTCCATATATTATACAAAAAGATCACACTTTCAACGTACTTAGAAACGGAATAAAGGAAATGAACAAAAAAATATTTAGCCTTATTCTTATGCTTATGTTGAATGTTGCTGTTATGAGTCAGCAGCCAGATTCTACTGTCACAGACCAGAGTGACATCAAATCAGAAACCCAGACTGTGCTTCAGAGGGCTTCTTCACAGGAAAATTCAAGACAGGCCAGAGTTATAAAACCTGTCACAAATACCAACTGGTCAAAAATTAAAGACCTGTTTAAATAAATTCCGGGCGTTTTTACCCCTTCTTCTTCACCGCATCACAATCGTGACTGCTCCCTTTTTCTCCTTTTTTGCCTGTAATTACATGAACTGTTTGAAATCCTTTTGAAAACTGTATGTGTAAAAAGTATACTGTTATGTTTAATAATACCATAATAGGGGCGTAATCGAGTTTCATGAGTATTTCTAAATTTCCTCAAATGTCTGGGTTGAAAATTAAAAAACTTCCGGAGGACTCTTTTCTGTTTGAGTGTGGGCTCAGACCGGGAGATACAATCCTGAAAATAAACGGGCAGATAATCAATGATGAACTTGACCTGTTTTTTTATGGAGCGGATTCCTTTCTCGACATAGAAATCCAGAGAAAAAACAGTACAAGATTTCTGGAGATTCAACGTCCACCCCAGAGCAGTCTGGATGCTGAGTTTTTTGAAAAGCCAATCAACAGATGCAGAAACAAGTGTATTTTCTGCTTTATTGATCAGATGCCAAAGGGGTTTCGCTCCGGTCTCTATATAAAAGATGAGGATTTCAAACACTCCTTTATAAATGGAAATTATGTCACTTTAAGCTCTGCGACCTCTGATGATCTGAGCCGTGTGGCGCAAATGGGGCTGTCACCTCTGTTTGTATCGGTCCATGCAACCGACATGAAGGTCAGAAATGTGATGTTGGGGAACAGGCGCGCTCCCGACATATCCGAACAGCTCACCTTTCTGGCTCAAAACAATATCGCTTTTCATACTCAGGTTGTCGTCTGTCCGGGTTTTAATGACGGCGATGTGCTTCGGAACACGATCGCTGACCTGCTTGCGTTTGATAAATATCTTCTCTCGATTGCCATCGTTCCGGTGGGGGTAACAAAGCACAGGAAAACCCCGCTTAGAGTTGTTGACAGTGACAAGGCTTTGCAGATTATCCAAACCGCTCACTCCTTCTCTCATGGTTCAGCCCGAAGGAAGCTGTTTTTGGCTGATGAGATTTTTATACGTGCCGGCAAACCATTACCAGGCAAAAGCTACTACCATAGTTTCCCTCAGATTGAAAATGGTGTAGGTCTGGTGCGTCAGTTTCTCGAGCTTTGGAAAGAGTTCAGGCAGCAGCTCAGAGATGGGGTATACAGGCATAAACCCGAAAAGAGACCTACACTTGTTCTTACATCAGTTCTTGCTCATCCATACATTAAGAGGTGTTTTGCGGAGCTTGGTCGTATAACTCAAAGAGAATATCAGGTCGAAGCAGTTGAGAATAGATTTTTAGGTGAAACCGTAACGGTTGCGGGGTTGCTTACAGCCAAAGATGTGATCCGCAAAATTAAAGAACTCAAAAAACACTCCGGTTTTACTGCAGTGCTGCTCCCCGGGGAGATGTTTAATCACAGGGGGTATACCCTCGATGGTTTTTCTGCTGATAGGATCACCTCGAGTTCTGGTGTCGGGGTGGTTGTTGTTGAAGATTTTGAAGATATCCCGTTGAAATAGAACCAAAGGAAGTGTTAGAACAATATGCAGGGTGAGAGAACCGAAGGGCAATCCGAAAAAGTGAGGTTGAATCGTTTTTTGGCGATGAGTGGGCTTGGTTCGCGAAGGAAGTGTGATGAGATTATTGCTTCGGGGCGAATTTTTGTCAATGGTGAAAAGGTAACGGAGCTGGGGGGTAAAGTAGATCCCTCTTCAGACAGGGTTGAATATATGGGAAAGGCTCTGTCTGTGATACGGAAAATGGAATATCTGGTGTATTACAAGCCTATTGGGGTAATTGTAACAAGAAATGATCCGGAGGGTAGGGTAACGGTTTACGAAGATATTGCAAAGAAGGGTATTGATCCCACCAATCTCAAGTATGTTGGGCGCCTTGATTATAACTCCGAGGGGTTGCTTATCATGACCAATGACGGGGATTTGATCCATGCTCTTACCCACCCCCGTTTTGGAATCAAGAAGGTTTATGAGGTAAAGACCAGGAAGTGTCTGACCAATGATCAGCAGAGGAGTTTGATTGAGGGTGTTGAATCCAAGGGGCAGCTCCTTCGTGCCGGAAATATTGTGGATATCAGCAGGGAAAAGCATGAAAGTTGCTGGTACAGAATTGATCTGTTCGAGGGGAAAAATCGCCAGATAAGAAGAATGCTTGAGGTGGTTGGGGATGAAGTGATGCGCTTGAAAAGGGTACAGTTCAGCTCCGTGAAATTAGGGAATATGAAACCGGGCGATATCAGGTCCGCTACAGAACGGGAAATAGGGGGGCTGAGGAATACAGGGTTTAAGAAATAGGGCTGTCTGGTTTAAAATGCAGTTTAGCCCGTTCGCTTTGTGGTGCAGAGGGCAAAGTCCTGGCTTGATAGATACTATGATTATGAAACATCGGGGAGAAAAAAAGCTATGTCTGTAAGGGCTGTAATATTCGATTTGGATGGAACTCTTGTCGACACACTGGAAGATATCGGTGAATCAATGAACAGTGTGCTTAAGAGCAGAAATATGCCGGTTCACTCAATCGATCAGTACAAATATTTTGTCGGTGAAGGAATGGAGGTACTGGCAAGGCGTTCTATGCCTGCAAACAGTAAGGATGAACTGGTGATGGATTGCCTTGAGGAGATGAAACATGAGTATAGAAGCAGATGGAACAAAAAGTCAAAACCGTATGCGGGAATTGATGAGTTGTTGAATCAATTGGAAGAGAAAAAAATCAGAATCGCTGTTCTTTCAAATAAACCTCATGAATTCACAGTAGAAATGGTACAGCACTTTTTTGGAAGACGTTTCTCACCGGTGCTTGGTGCTGGAATATTTCCCATTAAACCAAATCCCCACGCTGTTTTGCACATAAAAGATATACTGGGGTTTTCTGCTGATCAGTTTGTATATCTTGGTGACAGTGGGGTAGATATGAAAACAGCCAAAGCGGCCGGAGTGTACGCTGTGGGGGTGTTGTGGGGTTTTAGAACTGCCGATGAGCTTAAGGAGTATGGTGCAGATTTGCTTATTGAAAAACCACTGGATTTACTCTCCTCTGTGGATATGTAAAGATTTGAACCGGGGTTGCTGAGAATTTCCATAATTGAATTTGGTAAACAAATATTTGAATTTTCAGAGTCACATTCTATATTGGAATAACCGGGATTATTCGTTATGTATTCTTTCAGCGGGAGTTTCAATATGAATTCGATAAAAATCTGGATGTTGTTCCTGATTGTATTATCATGTTTTCAGATTTCTCATGCGCAGCAGACAATTAGGTTTCGGGGGAGTGATGGCTGGGGGGTAAACAGTCGATATGAGCAACTCTTCAATGTCAACTTGCCCCATTATCTCACCGGAACCGTAACCTCAATCGATACGGTGACTCCCATGCCGGATATGAGCTACGGTATTAAGCTTGTGGTCAACTGTGGTTTTGAAGAGCATGATGTTCATCTTGGGCCGGCATGGTACATACTTTTTCAGGATATGAATATTAACATAAAAGATGATGTAGAGGTCAGGGGTACGCGGGTTTCAACTGGTGGCAAAGTATTTATTATGACCAGTACGTTAAGAAAGGACGACCGCATTCTTCTGCTTCGTGATGAGGACGGAATACCTTTTTGGTGTGCATGGAGAAGGCGCTAACTTCAGTCAACTTTAAAATCACTTCTCCTGGGTTGGTTTGGAATCTCATAGACCATCACAAGAGAATTTCTTTCGTTGCTGTAGCTGCGTTGTTTTTCTGCGGGAAGTGAGTTTACATCAGCTGATTTGAAGCCAAGCAGGGCAAAAAAGTCGGCGGTCTGGGTTGTAAGCACAAAAACAGACTTGAGGTTCATCTTTGTTGCCTGCTCTAAAAAATAGGAGATCATCTTTTTCCCTATACCCATTGAGGCGTATTGTTTATCCACAGCCACAGCTGCTATTTCACCCTGACGATTAGGGAAAATGTGCAGTGCTGCGCATCCATGAATTGTTCCATCGACTTCGTAAACCGCATAGTCATCGATTTTTTTCTCAAGATCTGAGGCGCTTCTCTCTACAAGCGAGTTTTCCTGGAATTCGGGCTGCATAATCGATAGTACTTCCGGAATATCTGTTGGTACCATTTTCCGGATATTTTCATGCTGGTTTGCGTAGATCATGGTACCCATACCGCGGTTTGAGAAAATTTCCTGAAGAAGCATTCCTTCAATTTTACCATTAATAATATGAACACGCTTTACTCCCTGTCTGCAGGCGCGGTAGCCAAGGGATATAAGTTCGGTATGCTCTTCGTACTCTTTGTCAATGTTGATGTCAAGAAGTTTGCGGCTCTGTGCAATGGTGAGTTGTGAAATGATTTTGTCCTCAGAGATGTACACATCATCGGGGATCTTCAGGCTTTCGGCTTTGATCCCACCCTCTTTGTTTACATAAAAAAGTTTGGCGGCATTCATGTTTACACTGAGACTGAACGCAAGGTGGTTTGAAGAGAGATTATATGGTTTTCCCTTCGCACTCCAGCCAATGTTGGGAAATATTGGAATCAGATCATCCTGCAGAACTTTTCGCAGAATATCGGTTTGGAGTTTCTCTACCATTCCGGAGTTTTGGAAATCAATCCCGTCCCGCACCCCTATCCCCTTTGCCTTAACCCAGTTGCCGATAATTGCGTTTGCACCGTTTTCAGCAAGCATGGTCATAAGCTTGTTGGACACATCAAAAGCTGCCATTTTTATAAAGGGAATTGCTTCGGGAGAAGATACTCTTATCCCGTTAACCGTTGGACAGTTTATATTGAATTTGGATAATACTTCATTGATGCGGGATCGGGCACCTGGAACAAGAATTATTTTTATCCCCATGCGGTGAAGCAGGACCAGATCTTTTATAAGCACAGGAAAGAGTTCATGAGTGATCAGGGTGCTGTCGATTTTTATTATAAAGGTCTCGTTTTGAAATCTGTTGATATAGCTGAAAGCCTGGCGGATGATTTCGACCTGTTCTTTTAATCTTATCTTATCCATTGCAATCTGAAATTGTTAGAGATGTAATCCAAGTCAGAGAATTCTGTTCTTAATTTTTGCAAAAAACAATTGCAACCAGAGCTGTTTCTATCTCCTAAGGCATTGTTTTTACTGGTAAAATATAGTATGCTTTTTTCATATTACAATAGTATTATTATAAATGCAGCAATAATATATTTATAATGGCTGGATTTTTCCTTTATGATTTTCCGGGATAAGCACGGGGTGATAATCTGAGATGAAAAATGTTGTGGTGCATGTGTGCTGTAGTTGTGTAATGTTTGTTGTCCTGATGTCTGGTTGTGTCAGGAAAAATATTACACTCCTGTCTCAGATTAGTCCGGAACACAAAAATTACCTTCAATATGAAATAGTCCCTGAATTTAGAAGTGTGCAAAGAGCGGGGGTGAACATTATTTCTGCTAAAGATGACGCTGAATTTGCCCGTTCTTTGGCTTATAATGATGTAGATTTGATAATGGTACCCTTTGAAAAGAGCCGTTATTATGTAGAGGGCGGATACTTAAAGAGTATGGGAAATTCTGCGGATTCTCAAAGGCTCAGGTATCTGGAAAAAGAGCTGCTGCTCTCTGCTCTGGGAAACATTGGGGGAGAGCAGTTTTATCTGCCAAGAAATTTCAAAACCAGGGTAATGGTGTACCGCCGAAGCAAGGTTCAGGATGCTCTTAGAGTGTGGAGAAGTCTTAGACATGAAATCAATGATGATCTGAGGCATATAAACGGTTACGGATTACCATCGAACTACATTCTGGAAGAAAATCCCGAGGAGTGGGATTTTTTCGATCTCTTTGTTCTTGGATGGATATGGTCACGGCAGGAGTACGGGGGGGAGAAGAAGCCCCGTATCGCTCATCCGGTAGTTTCATCCAGGGGACTGGCTTTGCGGCTGATAGATCATGTGAAACAGTTCAGCTCCGATCAGGAGGTGGCTGTTGAAGACATGTTTCACTGGGAAGCTCTGTTTTCTTTTTCCGGGGTGCATAATCCTGCGATGTGGAATGAGAACTGGACGGATCAGGATCTGTGGGAGGCTTTTGGAAACAGTGACATATTTTTGTCTTTTCTCACACAGAAGGATATATTTCATATCCATGGGACCGGAAAAGATAACCTCATGGGGTATGTTGAAAATGGAAATGATCTGGCATTTGCAACGATTCCAAGGGCCGTCTCCCTTGAGCTGGATCATTATGGTTCGCCACTTAGAACGGGTGGTAAATCGATTGTTACCGGAGGTTTCTGGTGGGCTGTTCCGCTCAGTGCTCAGGATCCCGGTCTTTCGCTAAAATTCATTGAACATGTTTCGGGCAGTGTTAATCAGGTTGAGGAGAGTTCCAGGTTCGGAATCATTCCGGTGCGCAGGGAGGTGCTAAGTCACATACCCATTATTGCAGGAGATCATTGGGTGACACAGCTGTACACCATCTCTTTTCTGCAGCTCAAATATAACGGGAAAAACTTCCTTAATGATGATATTTACAACGAAATGATATCTGACAAATTTATCAGCTTCTGGAGTGATTTGGTTGCAGAGAAGAATTGGGCAGATGGTCAAATTCCTGACAGAAAGTTTATACAGGAAAAATTAACAAATATAGAATTTTAGTTTACAGAAACAGTTTTAAATCTATTGCAGAGTATCCAATGAGCAGTGATAACAACACAACCGTATCTCTGAGAGAGCAGTATCAGAAGAATCCTGAGGATTTCAATATTGCCCAAAAATATGCCAGGAACTGTACTGACAATGGATGGTATAATGAGGCGCTGGATATATACAATAAATTTATAGGCTCTCGTGAAAATGATTTTTCCCTGCTTCTTGAATATGGTAACCTCTTATGTAAGATGGGTGAAGAGAAAAAGGCACAAACCTGTTTTCAGAAGATTATCGCTCTGAAGCCTGAGAGGATCGAGGGGTACAATAACCTGGGTATTCTGAAACTTAAAAGCGGAGAGATTGAGGAGGCGGGGGAGGCATTTGGAAAAGTTGTTGAGCTTGAGCCGGGCAATGTGGGAGCGCTTCTTAATTTGGGTAATTATCACTCACAGAAAGGTGAGTTGAGAGAGGCTGCGGATCTCTTCAGGCGTGCGGTGGATCTGTGTCCTGATTTTCCCGATGCCTGGTACAATCTTGGCAATGTATATCTTTCGATGGAGGATTATGACGGTGCGGTGAAATCATATCAAAAAGCACTCAGTTATAGGAGAGATTTTTCTTCTGCGCTTAAAAATATGGGGTATGCATACGAAAAAAGTGAAGACTTTGACAACGCTTTAAAGTGTTACTGCAAGGCGCTTGAATTTAACAAGGCAGACTGGGGTATACAGGTCAATCTTGGCAATATCCATCTTCGCAATGAGCGTCTGGAGGATGCAAAAAGATGTTTCCTAAAAGCTGTCAGGCTCGCTCCCAAGGAAACATCGGGCTGGCTTGGATTGAGGCACATTGCTTTAATGAGTGGGGATATCACCACATACATCAGGTCCACTCTGGCGATCTTCTCCAGGCTAAGCACCGAAGTGATTGCATCCAGCATTGAAATCCTCAAAAATCTTGGTCATCATAATGAGGCTGAGGATCTTCTTGTGCAGGCGGATAAGCTCAACAGAAACGGAGATGAACTGGATGCTTTGCGCCTTGTATTTTATCAGAGAAAAGGATCTAATCAGGGACGGATAATTGCAATCTACAAAAATCTCACCTCACTGAGAAATCCCAAACCTCTGATTCTAAGTTGTCTGGTGGAGTATGCTTTCATGGTGGGCTCCTATGAAAGGGTGGTAAGGTTTTTTAATCGTATCAAAGAGCCATCTTCCGATTCTCAGGTAATATACTGGAAATCGCTGGTGAAATTGGGGGAAAAGGAAAAGGCTCAAAGGCTTGCGGGGGAATACTCCAAGAGATATCCGGAGGCATTTGAAGGATGGATGTTTCTTGCAGAAATGAAAGCTTCAGAGGGAGATGAAAATGAGTCTGAAAAACTTTTGATCAGAGCTTTGAGTGCCGGGTTTACTGATTTAGATTGTATAAAGAGAAATCCGGTTCTTTCAAAGATCATCAGAACCATGGAAAATAGCACAGTGCCGGTCAGTACTAATTGACAAATCCGGCTTTTTCCTCTATAATAAATGTAAGGATTCTGTTTTACTGAACACTGTTTTCACAATGACGCAAAGGGGTCCGGCGGGGACAGTTGGAAAGGTTATGGATATGAGACGTGTGGAACGGATAAATGAGTCACTTTTAGGTTTAAACAGCAGCTCTGTTGACTCAAACAAGTTTTATTCAATATTGCTGGATGCACGGGCTGCAGATATAGCAGAAAACATGTATGACATTGCAGAGAAACTGCTGCGGAGTGAAAAAGAAAACGCTAAACTGGCATTGGATCAGTTATGGACCCTGAAGAAAAATGTTCTAAATGATGATGCCGGAGGTACAGTCGATATGCTTATAGAGCATTACCAGGAGAAAATGGATGTTCTGCGGTATAAAGAGGAGCATCTCAAAGGAGTCAGTAAGGATTCCCGCTCTCTTCTGGAACAGAAGCAGAAAAGTGATGAAGAGATTGCGACAGTTAAACAGCAAATTGACGATTGCACCAAAAGCATTAAGGAGCTTAACGATAAGCTCTCTGGTTTGAAAACCAGAGAGCAGGAACTTCTGCTTATAGAGCAGCAGTTGAAAAAAGAGCTCTGCGGGAATGAAAGTGAAATTGTAAATGGTTTATACGAGATAATTCTGCCTCAAACCAGTCCCGATGAACAGCTCAACCTCAAACTTAAAGAAAATCCTGCAGTAAAAGATGTTGAACATTCTGCTTCACAAACCCCCACCCCCCCACACCAGGAATGTTTTGTGCCCGATAGTTCAGAGCAAAACGACCAGCTGGTTCAGAGCAACAGTGCAGAGGAAAAGGATGAATTCCCTGAGTATGTCAGGTTTCCCAAATCAGTGGTGAAAACGGTAGGGGGGAGTGTGATCGGTGAGTACTATTACGACTCCGGGGTGTATAAGAATGAGAGGCACTACATTTTCAACAGCACCTTTTTCTCAGAGCAGTTGAATAGTTATATTAAATGTCTAAACAGAAAATTTGATCAGACCATGTACTCTGAAATGCAGCAGATGATTCAGGATGCCTGGAAAAGGGTAACAGAAAACAACAACATTCATTTTGAGATTTCTACAAACGAAATTCTTAATGAAAAGTCACTTAAACAGCTCTGGGCCGATATTAAAGTAAAGTCATTTGAGAAAGCTGAATGGTTTGGGTCAAAATTAAAGGCCAAGCTTGAAACACTTGGTGTAAATTACAACTGTATGCTTCAGGAACAGATGTCACGGTGTGTAGAAAAAAAACAAGATTAATCGCATATGTAGTTTTCCTGCTATCTTTGTTGTGTTCTCTCTCTGTTGCTTTGGATTATGAGGGGAGTGTATCTGCAGGTTCGGAATCGCAATTGCACAACAGAGCTCACTTTGCAGAGTCACCCGATGAAACTCAGGCTTCACTGCGAATAAGAGACGTATTGAGAACAGTCAGATCATATCTTCTGCACTTCATTATTCTCTGTCTTTCTGTTGCGGTTATTGTAGTTACCTGGATTCACTTCAGCAATCGCATGGAAAAAAGGCGTTTTCTCACCACTACCCGTTTGTCTATACTTCACAGACAGGTGCAGCGTGCCTGTCGTTATGTGGAGAAAAACTATGGTGACAAGGAGCTCTCGGGAGAGAAAATCTGTGAAGAGCTGGTAACGGGGGAGGCTTTTCTTGAGGCACTCTTTCATAAGGATCTGGGCATCGGTGTTGCTGATTTTATCAATCAGGTCAGAGTGAATAATACAAAAATTTTGCTCTCTGCAGAACCAGAAATATCTGAGGAAAAGATTTGTGAGAAATGCGGTTTTGCGGACAGAGCAGAGTTGGAGAGAGCCTTTAGGAAAATCACCGGGGTTTCAGTTAAAGATTACATGAAAAATATGCAATCTCAGAATTTGTAATCCCTTCATATTCCACTTGCAACAATTATCAGATACAATCTATATTCGTTGCTGACAGTATCTGTCAAAGTTCCATCCTTATTCAATAATACGTTCGGAGTGTAGCGCAGTCTGGTAGCGCGCTTGGTTCGGGATCAAGAAGTCGGAGGTTCAAATCCTCTCACTCCGATTTTTTTTTACTCCACTATTTTCCTAATTCGGAAGTCTATATGGATATTATTACTTCATTTCAGGATACTAATTCTATAGAAAATTTAAGCTTTGGGGTTCTTGAGAAGCGAATTAAGGAAAATCCTGTACTGGTAGTTCCTCTTGGAGGTACAGAGCCATATGGTTCTTCTTCCATGGGTACGGCTAATCTGATCACCGGAGCAATCTCCACAGAAGTTTCAGAACGTCTCTCTCTTCTCAGGGCGCCTGTTATGCCCTATGGATGCTCTGGACCCTTTATGTCTTTCTGCGGCACATCAGCACTCAAACCTGCTACATTCAAAAATGTTCTGTTTGACCTGTTCAGAGGCTGGATGTTTCAGGGGTTTACAAAATTTGTGGTCCTTAACGGTGTGGTTCACAACACTCCTGTGCTTGAGGGGGTTTTAAAGCAGCTCAACAAGAAAAGAGGAATTCACTCCAGGGTAATCGAGCTGCATAAAGATCAGGCAATAAGGGATTTTTACACAAAGCAATTTGGCCCTGCAGGGGATTTGGAAAGATTTGAAACTGCATTTATGTCCATAGCTTCTTTTCTCTGGCCCGATATGGTTAAAAATATCGATTGTAATTATGGGGTGAAAAGGGTGGATGAGGTTTCGGCCAAAACTTATCAGACGTGGAAAAAAAGAGGTATGGATCCTCAGAAGTTAAGGAAAATGGCACCTGAAGGTTTAATCAATCCCAGATCAGGGTTTAATCATTCCCTGAAGGCGGGAGAACATTTGTTTAACTTCATTGTTGATTATAGTACAAAAGAGATTTCACGTTTTCTGGAGAAAGAATAAGACTGTATGTTGGAAAATGTAAAGGAGATGGTTCTTCAGAACGGGCTCAAGGCAGTGTGTCTGAAAAAGTCAGACGCACCCATAGTTTCGGTTCAGGTGTGGTATAAGACCGGCAGTGTCTGTGAGCAGGACGGGGAGAGAGGGATAAGCCATATCCTTGAGCACATGATGTTCAGGGGATCGCAAAATATAGCTTCCGAGGAGCATGCAAGGCGGATTAATGATTGCGGGGGGCATTGCAATGCATTTACCGCTGAAGATGTCACTGCTTACTTGAATAGCGTTCCGGCTGAATACCTTGATACAGTTCTTGAGCTTGAAGCTGAAAGAATGAGCAATCTACGAATCGACAATGACCTGTTTGAAACAGAGCGGATGGTTATTGTTGAGGAGTACCACTCGTACATGAACAATCCTGTTGCGAAGGCATTCCTGAAATTCAGGGAAGAGTTTTTCAGGGGTAATCCCTATGCTCTTAGTCCTTTAGGATTGCTTGATGATATTCAGAGAGTAACTGCGGAGAAGTGTGGTCAATATTACAGTCGTTGGTACAGGCCTGACAATGCAGTAATTGTGGTGGTGGGGGACGTATCTGATGAAAACCATGTATTTGACAGAATAGAACATCATTTCGGAGCGAAAACCGCAGGGGAAAGCCCGGGGGGGTTGCTCTGCGACATACAGTTTCAGCATGCCCCCGGTGTTAAGTATACCAAAAGCAGGGTTGACTTTAATGTTCCTATTCTGATTGCGGGGTATCCCGCACCGCCTTCCTCTCACTCTGATGCGCTGCCTCTTGAGATACTTCAGCTGGTTCTTTCCGGAGGGGAATCCGGGCGTTTGCACAGAGAGATGGTGAGGAAGCAATCCGTGGCGGTCATGTCTGCAGGGATGAATCACCTCATGAGGAAAAGTGGTATGTCAATGTTTTTCGCTGCTTTTACCCCCGATGTATCTGTCTCAAAAGTGGAAAAGGCACTGAAAGATCAGATCAGAAATATCGCCTCAGAAGGAATCACGGAAGATGAGTTTGAAAAAGTGAAAAATACCACTTTGACAAACCGAACATTTGAACTGTACTCTGCGGAGGGCATCTCCCAGAGAATAGGGTACAGTGAGGCGTTTGAGGGTGATTACCGGATCTGGATAGACAGATTGAATGAGTTGAAAAAACTGGACAGAAACAGCCTGGTTCAAATCGCAAGAAAGTACTGGAGCGACTCTGACTGCCATACTCTCTACCTTAAGCCACGCAGGATGAGTCCTGTTTTATACGTGGCGGGGCTGGCCAAAAGAATTTTCAAAAGGGATTAGGATAGAAGTTATGAATTTTAAATTTACCTTTCCTCCGATGCAGGAGAAAGTCCTTGAAAACGGACTCAGGGTAATTTTTGTTCCGGACAGAACAAGAGATGGGGTTGTGGTGGCCTTTCAGACCCCTGTTGGTCGATATAGTGATCCTTTAGGTCTGGAGGGAGTTACCGATATTGCGGCTGGACTGATAATGAAGGGTTCAGCAGCTGTCTCCTCAGAGAAGTTTTCTGATGAATTTGAATACAGGGGAGCTTCTGTTGCGGCAAATGTAGGGGAGGAGCATACTGTGTTTGTCTGCCGTATGTTATCGAGGTTTCTCTACGATCTTTTTCCCCTGTTTTGGGATGCATTAAGTAACCCTGCTCTGAATGAAAAGGAATTCGGGAGATTGAAAAAGGAAGCTCTTACTGCCTTGCAGGCAGAAATGGTGGACCCCTCTTTTTTAGCTAACCGTCACTTCTACTCCCAGCTGGCAGGAAAAGAGCATCCTGCGGGACGTTTTCACGGGGAGAGCTCTATTAAGAACCTTTCAGTTCAGGATCTACGTAACTATTATAGTAATAACTTCTCACCCAACGGGGCACTTCTGGTGATTGGTGGTAATTTTGATCCGGAACAATTTGATCAGAAGTTCAGCTCTCTACTCAGTACCTGGAGTGCAGTGAGGAAGACTGAGCCGGTTACAGCACCGGCGGTCGAAACGGTAGAGCCGGCTTTGAGGTTTATAGATAAAAAGGATCTCTCACAGACTACTATCATGATGGGCCATGCTTTTCCGGGCGAAAACAGTCCTCATCGATCTGCTCTGGCTGTTGCAAATTACATACTTGGGGCCGGAAATTTCTCTTCACGTCTTATGACCCGTATCCGATCAAAACATGGCCAAACATACGGAATTGCTTCTCAGGTTAGCAGCGATCATGTTTTCGGGGCATTTTACATCACTACTTCAACCCAGAACAGCAGTGTTGAAGAGGTGGTGAAATCTGTAATGGAGGAGTATGGAGAGTTTTGTTCTTCCGGAGTAACTGCAGAAGAGCTGGAGAAAGCCAGGGCGTTTGCGACAGGTAACCTCTCCTTTCAGCTTGAGGGCATAAATAATATTGTAGATAAGCTGCTTTGGCTCAGGCTCTATGGATTGGAAAACAGTTACATCGAAAATTACCGCGAGAGAATTAACTCCTTAGAGCTTGATTATATCAATAAGGTAATAAAAGAATTTTTTAACCCCGGGCTTCCGGTGCTGGTGTGTGTGGGAAAAAAGGGTGAAGTGCTTGAGAAAGTTTCACGTTTGGGGTATACTGTTAAGCAGTATAGCTACAGGGAGAAAATCTGATTTTAAATGATTTCTTTTAATGATTGCTCATAAATCACAACCTCTACTATATTAAAAAAAAGATGACTAAAGTTGCTTTGAGTCTGGGGACAAATATCGGAAACAGGGCGGGCCATTTAAAGGCGATGCAGAGAGGTATTTCAAAGCTGCTGTGCTCTCCGGTTACATTTTCCTCGCCCATGGAGACATCCGCACTGGAGGTAGAGGAGTCACACCCTCCTTATCTTAATCAGATTGTTTGCGGTTTTTTCTCCGGCACAGCATTCGAGCTTCTTGATATGTGCAAAGCTCTGGAACATTCGCTTGGGCGCACACATAAGGGGATGAAAAAGCCAAGAACCGCTGATATTGATATTTTGCTCTTTGGTGAGGAGCAAATTTGTTCTCAGGAGCTGACCATACCCCATCGTGCAATTCTTAAGCGTTTATTCTGTTTAAAGGGACTCAATCAGGTGTGTCCAGAATTGAGTATACCAGGAACTGGTAAAACTGTAAGAGAGAATCTAATAAAGACCGATTCGGAGATAAAGAAACAGAATGTTCTATTTTTAACAGATTCACAGTTGGGATTTGAGGCCATTTATGAGTTTTGATGAGTTAAAGCTGCCTTCCTATTTGAACTATGTATGTATCGAGGGTGTTATTGGAGCAGGGAAAACATCCCTGTGCAAATTGCTAAGCGACCGTTTTGATGCAAGACTGGTAATGGAGGAAGTGGATGAAAACCCGTTTCTTTCAAAGTTCTATACAGACAGAGAATCTTTTGCCTTTCAGACTCAGCTCTGGTTTCTTCTCTCGAGATACAAACAGTTATCGGTCATGGTGGCGCAGCAGGATCTTTTCCATCAGGTAACTCTTAGTGATTACATGTTTGCAAAAGACAGGATTTTTGCTAATGTTAACCTCTGTGATGATGAACTGCTTTTGTATAACAACATTGCCGGAGTGCTTGAGAAATCAACCCCCAGACCCGATCTTATTGTCTATCTTCAGGCTTCCACTGATGTATTGATGAAGAGAATCGCACTACGGGGACGGGAGTTCGAAAACGATATAGACACTGAGTATATCGACACCATCAATCATGCCTATAATCATTATTTCTTTCATTATACATCGTCTCCTCTGTTAATAATAAACACCAATGATATCGATTTTGTCAATGATATACAGGATCTCAATGAGCTTATAAAACAGATCGTCTCAGTTAAAACCGGCACTCATTACTATCACCCGCTTGGATCAAAAGACCGGTTACTGGTAGAGGAGAAAATGGCATCAAAGAATGCAGAAGTTGAAATCTGAAAAATAATACCACAACGAAAGGAAGGGTGTGAAAACCGTATCTTCTCCTCAGGAAATGAAAAATCTCTCCTTCACACTCCAGAAAAGCGGAAGCACCATAGGGCTTGTACCAACAATGGGCGCACTGCATAAGGGGCATCTCTCTCTGCTCAGTTTAGCTTCACAACAGACCGATGTAAAGGTGATGAGCATATTTGTAAATCCCACACAATTTGCTCCCGGAGAGGATCTGGAAAAATACCCACGCACTCTGGAGGATGACATCCGCAGGGCTGAGAATGCCGGGTGTGATATACTGTTTGTACCCTCTGTCTCAGATATGTATCCTGTGAATTATAGCACTTTTGTGGATGTGGAGAATATAGGGCAGCGTCTCTGTGGTGCAAGCCGTCCCGGGCATTTTCGGGGGGTTGCGACTGTGGTGCTTAAATTTTTCAATATCGTGAATCCACAGGTGGCAGTTTTTGGCCAGAAAGATGCCCAGCAGGTTATAGTGTTAAAACGTATGGTGCACGATCTCAACCTTTCTGTTCATATTGAGACCGGCCCGATTATCAGGGAAAATGATGGGTTGGCGCTAAGTTCCAGAAATGTTTATCTGACCAACTCCGAACGCAGGGAAGCATCACTGATCTATAAAGGGCTTATAAAGGCGCAGGCTGCTTTCCATAGCGGTACAGTAGATACATCTCAACTTCGCTCCCTGATTCTTGAGCTCTACGAGGGAGCTCTTTATCTCACCCCCGAATACATAGAAATCGTAGACACTCTCACACTCGAGCCCTTGGAGAGAATTCTGGATACTGCTTTGGTTGCAGTTGCATGCCGTACAAAACAGAGCGACACCCGCCTTATCGACAACATTATTCTGGGAGGTAAACTGTGAGTAATATCCAAGTTCCACTGATCTATAATCTCTTCCCCAGACATTTCGATACATTTGAGGAATGGAGCAGTGTGTTGCCTCAGGCAAAAAAGATGGGGTTCAATTCAATATTTATCAATCCTTTTCACCAAACCGGGTTCTCAGGAAGTCTGTATGCGGTTAAGGATTACTACAAACTTAACCCGCTGTTTTTAAAAGAGGGACAGAGTCCTTCTGATTTCACTCCGCTGAAAAAGTTCATTACCAGGTGTCAGGATATGGGTTTGATGCCTATAATGGATCTGGTAATAAACCATACGGCATTCGATTCGGTGCTGACAGAGAGCAAGCCTCAGTGGTACAGAAGGGACGAGAAGGGGGAAATTATCTGTCCTTACGCGGTGGATCCGGCTGATCCTTCAAACGTGCAGGTATGGGGAGATCTTGCCATGATCGACAACCACTTCTCCACAGACAAGCAGGGTCTTTGGGATTACTGGGATAAGCTGGTCTCTTTTTACCAGGATCTGGGGATATTGGGCTATAGGTGTGATGCGGCATATCAGGTACCCGCATCGCTGTGGAAATTTCTTATCTCTGCGGCAAAGGAAAGGGATAAAAATACCCGGTTTTATGCTGAAACGCTGGGTTGTCAGGTAAGTGAGGTTGAAGCTTTGGGTGATGTTGGGTTTGATTATCTGTTTAACTCATCAAAATGGTGGAATTTTGATGCTCCCTGGGCTCTGGAGCAACATGATATATTCAAAAAGTTTGCTCCTTCAATCGCGTTCCCTGAGTCACACGATACTCCACGTCTTGCTGCTGAGCCACCCGGTACAGAGGCGGTACAGAAGTGCAGATATGCTTTCGCTTCTGTTTTCTCTGAGGGATTGATGATGCCGATGGGGTTTGAGTATGGAGCAAAAACCAGAATGAATGTGGTCGAAGGTACTCCGGAGGATATGGATAAACCAATATGGGATCTTACTGGCTGGATCGGGAAAATAAACAAACTGAAAACAAGTATGCCGGTTCTTGCCGAAGAGGGAACATGGAGAAATATTTCCGGTTATCGTTTTCCCTACATATTTCTCGAGAAATCTTCTCTCAAAAATGAAAAACCGGTCTATTTCTGCATTAACAAGAATTTTACCGCAGAGACACGGGTTGAAGACTGGGCGATTCCCGGAGAGATCAAAAACTGTTCTGCGGTGATTGATATGCTCTCCCCTGAACTGGAGGAGCAACCTCTACCCCCGGCGTTTCTGCTGGAACCTGCAGATATAATTATGTTTAAATAAAAAAAATCTGCAAGTTCACCGCAATTGCAAATGTGCTTTTACCAAAATGTGATTGCGGTGAACCAATCATGCCCCTTTAGGAGCTGCTAAGTTGCCCTGGAAGTGATGTTTATCTATATTTTACCTGATGCAGCGGCCGTTCATTGTTGAACAGTTCACAAATTCTGCAATATTACTCATACCTGAGCGCACTAGATAATTCAGAAGTATTGCAATTAAATAAGTAAAAGAAACAGTTCCTCTGATAACTTATTGAAGGCAGATGTCTGAATAAAGCATCTGCCTTTTTTATTAAGGCTCGGGGCTGAAATGTTGACTGTTGCAAAGTACACATTGATATGCTTTCTGCGGACTCGAAGGGGCTTAATTAGCACTGCTCCCGGCTTCGGCCCCCCCCCAAAAAAAAATATATGTAATTTGTTAAACTGCGCAGAGGATATGCTGCAGACGTGCTAATAGTGCAATGCACAATTACCTAACCGCTATCTAATTTCAAACTAGAATGGCTTCATAAATCAGCACTTCTGTATAAACGAAAATGCATCTCTAATAATGGGGACTTGACATAAATATGCCCTTGGCTCTATTTTGTATGGTGATTAGCACCTCTACAATTTTCAAACCATTGACCTGGTTTCAGATGGAAAATTGAAATGAAAAAAAACTCTGATTTGTTTGGTCGATAATAGAAGAAATGAAAAAGACAATAACAATTCTTATTTCTATAATTCTATTTAGCCTTTTCGGTTTCAGATTCTTTCTTGTTGGATTAGTATCAATCACAGAAAATTCTATAATTGAAGAGGGCAGCCTTGAGTATTTGATTCTGATTCCAAGAACCTTACGGCAAATACCTGTTATACAACCGGTAAATGCTCCCGTTTACAAACATTATGGTAAATCTACATTTCAAAACAAAAAGCAAAACCTTACTTATGTAACGAATGCTCGCCCAGAGATTGTAAAATGTAGTCTTTTTCGCTATTTAGAATCTAAGTGTTTTAAATTGAAAGAATCACATATAGCTCGCGATTATGAAAACTATGTTTTTTATTACAAAAGATGCCCGCAAAAAAAAATAGAGATTTTTATCTTTACAAAAGATGAGATTTCCTTGGAGATTATAAACTATACGCATCTCCATTAACCAAAAATGTTGGCCATTTTGGTTTTAACTGTGGATAGCAGTTAGAAATTTTAGTATTGCACTTTCAGTACGTCTGACGCATATCCATCACATCTGATGAAGTAACCGTAACTGCGCAATTTTATAATTCACACATTTTTTTTGGGGCTTCGCCCTATGCCGGTTATTGAGTTTATTGAAATATCGTAGTATCAGCCCGCTTTCTACTGCGGTTCGGTTGACTCAGCAATTGATCTGTTGAAGTGAGAGAAGGAGAGTTTGAAACAGATAAGGCAGTTGGTCTGGGCGCATGCAGAGTAGCTGTTCTCAAAAAATCTTGGGATTTGAAACCCCGTAAGGTAAACATCTGTATGATTACGGTAAACGTTTTGACCAGTTAACTAATAGAACTCTTTTGCAATGCTGCCCGTGAACTGACCTGACCCGGCTACTCTTATCAATATTCCCTTAAATCACCCCCTCCCATTTTTTCCCAGAGACAAATCATATACCGGAAGCTGAATACGTTCCAGGGAAGGGATTACTCCCCAGTCGATAAGATGTGGAAGGAAATCGCAGTGGCAATTTACGCATTCTGCAAGACAACATTCTAACCTCGTTTTACCTGTAGAAGATAGTCTTGCGGCCTTCATCCTGTTTGCCCCAATCATCTGGTATGTATAGTTCTGTAGGAATTATCCCAAAAGCCATACCCCGCGCGTCCCAGCGATGGTCGTGGGCCAATATGAAACTGTATCATTTTCCCCATATACCTGCGGGATCTTATCTTATATCCTGAATAGACACAAACTCTCCATCCACAAACCCCATACACTTCCGGCCCGCAGTCTGTGGATAGGAATAGAAGAGTAAATAATAGGGAACTTTTGTGTTTTCATTTTGATGGTACTCATTCCATCTTGAGACAGTTTCGATCTTCATCCGAGTCTCTGCCATTCACTTGAAATTAGTAACATTTTGGTTCCGATCTGATTTACATAAAGATTTTCAGGTAGCAATTATTATATTAATTGCCAAATCCAAATATGTGAAAAATGGGTGTGTTTTGATATGCACTTACTTTCGATTGGGGTAAAAATCTATGTGTCGATTTCCAATTTTTCTGATCGCCGTTTTCTCTGCATTATCTGTATTACTTGCTCAGGATCGGGTTCCTGCTGCGCTCAATCAGCTCACAGGTAGTGGTATGGAGCAAGGCGAAGCAGTTGCTCTGACCAATGCTTTGCGTGGCGAGCTTACACGTACCGGTGTTTTTGACATGATGGAGCGGTCTCAGGTAAATGAGATTCTTGCAGAACAGGGGTTTCAGCTATCCGGAGCCTGCAGTGATGATTCTTGTCTGATAGAAGTGGGACAGCTGCTCGCAGTGAAATACATGTTTATGGGCCATGTCGGCAGAGTGGGCGCAACCTATTCTGTAAGTGTGCGCCAAATTGATGTAGAGAGTGGCAGAGTTGTACAGGATATTACCCAAAATCACAGGGGTGATATTGATGATTTACTTACTGATGTGGTGCCTTCTGTAGCGCAGAAAATTGCCGGACTTGATAACCCGGTAGTACAGAGAAGAAGATTATGGCCATGGTTTGCCGGTGGGGTGGTGGCAACAGCGATACCAGTTATTTTGTTTCTAAACAGCAGTAAAGACAGTGAAATAAATATGGAATCATCTGAACTCATCATAGAATGGCAATGATCATGAAACGACCGATTCTCAAAAGTTTAGTATTTACAGCTATGGTGCTCATTTTGTCCTGTTCCGATGATTCCCCAGTTGCAAACAACAACAGTCGTGTCGTCACAGATATCAGCTGGATAAGGAATGGTGAGACTGTTTCTGCACCGGATGGTGTTGTTACGATGAGAATCACTGTTGAAGAGGGTAGTGATATCAGGATCCGAAATATACCCTATGAGGCTGGTACTGCACGGATTGGCCCTTATCCCATCGGAACTGTATTGAATGTGTTATGGGAAGCTTTGGATTCTGATGATCAGGTTATTTTCTCAGGTCAAAACAATGATATTCATCTTGGAGATGTGGAAGTACGTATCTCGGTGGAACTTGAGGCTGTGCGGCATAAGGTGAAATTCATTTCCGTGGATGAATTGATTTTAGGGTATCAATTGGTATCACATGGGGATGTGGCTTCTGAACCGACTCCACCAACACGTCCAGGCTTCAGGTTTGATGCTTGGTCTCTTGATCAGAATCGCAAAGAGGTATGGAACTTCAAAACAGATGTCGTAAACAGCAGTATGATACTCTATGCTTTATGGAGTGAAACAGATGTTGAACAGTTCACGGTGACATATCATGGTAACCAGAATAGTGGTGGAGTTATCCCAGTGGACCCAAATTCCTATGAAGAGGGGGATGAGGTCAGGGTACTTGAACCAGGTAATCTCGTGAAGAGTGGTTTTTCGTTTAGTGCTTGGAATACAAGTCCTGACGGAAAAGGTAAAGATAAAATCCCAAAAGAATCTTTTAATATTGGCTCATCGAATGTAATTCTATATGCAAAATGGCTCAGGGATGAACATGTCGACACCTTTACAGTTACATTTCAAACCAACGGCGGCAGCAGTATTGATCCACGCCGGGTGGTTAGTGGCGATACCGTGACTGCACCTTTAGCTCCGGAAAAAGAGGGAGCAGAGTTTCAATTCGCAGGTTGGTTTCTTGATCAGAATTTTGATGTACTGTGGAGCTTTTCGACTCCTGTAACTGAGGATATCACCCTTTATGCAAAGTGGGTAGAATTATTTTCATTGCACTACAGTGCCGGTGCGAACGGAGCTCTTACAGGTGATACAATTCAAACAGTACGAAATGGTGAAAATGGCAGGCCGGTTTACGCCGAAGCTGTTGATGGGTATGTATTTTCACAGTGGAGTGACGGAGTTACAGAAAATCCGCGCACAGATACAAATGTAAAGGAAAATATTAGTGTTGCGGCTCAATTTAAAACAGTTGCAAATGACATATTTACAGTCACATTCAAATCTGATGGAAAGTTTGAATTTGATCCTGTTCAGGTACCCGAAGGTAGGACTGTGCCCCTGCCTCTTAATCTGTCAAGAATTGGTTATGAATTTGATCGGTGGTATGCTGATTCGGCTAAATCTATACCATGGGATACATCAACTATTATAAATGAAAATATTACTCTTTATGCAAATTGGACACCGAATGAGTACACCATAACTTTTGATGCGCAGGAGGGATCAACTCCGATCCCTGAGACCATAGTTGTTACCTATGATAATGCATACGGCTCTCTGGCTGAAACGTCACGGCTATGGTATGATTTCGATGGCTGGTTTACGGAAGATTCGATTGAAATTATACCAGAGCTAACCGTAAATATTACAGAGCACCTCACTCTTTACGCCCGATGGAGTCCAACTGAGTACAATATCGTATATCGGTTAAATGGTGGAGAAGAAAATCCTAAAAACCCCAAAGTTTATACTGTTGAAGAGAGTGTTGAGCTTAAAAACCCTTCAAGAACTGGTCATAGGTTTGTCGGATGGTATGTCGGTCCTGAATTCAATGTAAAAATTACAGAGATACCGGTTGGTTCTTATGGTGACCGGACGATTTATGCAAAGTGGAGACCTGAAAACTATGAAGTAACTTTTAATGTACCAGGGGCAAGTGCTGTCCCACCTCAAACAGTTTCCTACAGAAATAAGATTGCTGAACCAGACCCTCCTGTAAAGCCACACTTTCTTTTTGCCGGTTGGTATAAGGATGGGCTACTGAAAGAAAGGTGGGATTTCGATAATGATGTTGTTACTTCGAACATGACGCTTTACGCTAAATGGGGACGGGTGGCTGATGGTGATGGAAATGTCTACACTACTGTGATCATTGGCAATCAGGAGTGGACTGTTGAAAACCTTCGGGCAACAAAGTATAGCTGCGGTACACCTATACATCACATTACAAACGCCAGCACCTGGAGTGGATTATCAATACCTGCATACTCTTACTTCAACAATACAGATAATCAGGATTCCATAATCAAATTTGGTGCCCTGTATAACTGGTGGGTACTGGATCCAAATAATCAATATAAAATTGCACCTGATGGATGGAAAGTACCTGAACGCACAGACTGGATTACTCTCAGAGATTACCTCGTTACAAATGGTTTCAATTGGGATGGGTCAAAAGAAGACAATAAAATCGGTAAAGCACTTGCTTCAAATGGTGGTGAATGGTCCTTTAGTACTACTGAAGGAAATGTCGGGAATGACCAAAGTAGTAATAATCGAACTGGCTTTACGGCATTACCAGGTGGTTTTCGAAATTCAGATGGTCCTTTTTCGACTGCCAGAAATACCGCATACTGGTGGAGCAGTACGGGGCATGGTGATGGGCGATATGCCTCTGCGGTTTATCTGAAATCTGGTAACGAAAACCTGATAGACAATTACGTGCACACAAAGAACAGTGGGTATTCTGTGCGGTTTGTACGATATGTAGATTGATTTTGCAAAACCGCTAATTATAGTAAGTAACGGGAGGGCTTATTTGCATTGCCCTCCTAAAAAGGCAGCTTTTTGCCTCTAAATATACCACACACTGTATGTTTTCTGCTAAAGTTAAGAATAAACAGCATAATATAAGTGTAAAGCCATCCGGAAAAAATTCTCTACCGGCATCATTCAGGCGCACAGATACCTGGAAAAAAAGTGCGAATAGTTTGTTTTGGCAATTGGATTCAGATTGGATCATTAATGTTTTAACCATTTCAGACAAAGACGTGGGGGGATTGCAACCCGAAATTTGGTTCAGGGCCGCAATGATAAAAGTGCTACGGATAAGACGAGTGACTCCGGCGCTCCGTTTCGTTTCTGCTATGTATCGTGATGTAGACCTAAGAGAGGAAAGTCCTTGTAGTGGAATGAGGTTATAGAAACTCCAACAGCCCAAGGGGTTTACCAGGGCTGTTGGAGTTTTGTGAGAAAGATTTTCTATCCTTATTTCTTCATTTTGGCTGTGTGCTCAATTATTCCCATAACGCTGTCAGGATTCAATGATATGGTATCTATGCCTTCTTGTACCAGAAATTCTGCAAAATCAGGATAGTTACTTGGAGCTTCGCCGCAAATACCAACCTTTCTGTTAGCTTTGTGTGCTTTGTGAATGACCATTTTGATCATCTCCTTAACAGCATCATCCCTCTCGTCGAAAAGAGCTTTCAATTCCGCAGAATCTCTGTCTATACCCAGGGCAAGCTGGGTGAGATCATTTGAACCAATGGAAAACCCATCAAACCTTTCGGCGAACTGTTCTGCTATCAGGGCATTGGATGGAATCTCACACATCACATACACCTCGAGTCCATCTTTTCCTCTTTCCAGACCGTTGCCCGCCAACACTTCCAATACCTTATCGGCTTCCTTAATTGTGCGGCAGAATGGAATCATCATTTTAACATTTTTCAAACCGATCTCATCCCTTACTTTTTTCAGTGCTTTACATTCCAGACTGAATCCATCCCTGTATCGATCATCATAATAGCGGGATGCTCCTCTGAAACCAAGCATCGGATTTGCCTCTGAGGGTTCAAATTGCTTCCCTCCGATAAGATTCGCATACTCATTGGTTTTAAAATCACTCATTCTGACAATTACAGGTTCAGGCCACTGAGATGACGCTATACGTGCTATACCATAGGCAAGATTATCGATAAAGTACTGTTTTTTGTCATTGTATCTGTAAGTGAGCTCTTCAATGAGATTTTTTTCTCCCTGATCTTCGAGCTTGTCGTAATGTGCAAGTGCCATAGGGTGAATCTTTATTGCACTGTTAATAATAAATTCCATTCGGGCAAGACCAATACCCTTTACAGGCAAACGCCACCATCTGTACGCCGAATCAGGACTTGCAATATTAATCATGATGTCCACAGGGGGCTGAGGCAGAGATTCTATGTCAATTTGACTTTCCTCAAATTCAAGCTCTCCTTCATAAGCGTATCCCTGTTTACCTTCTGCACAGGAAAGAGTGATTTTGGCACCATTTGGAATATCCCTGGTTCCGGTTTCGGTACCTACAATTGCCGGAATGCCAAGCTCTCTGCTGACAATTGCAGCATGGGATGTCCTGCCACCATGATCGGTAATAATTCCTGCAGCTTTTTTCATGATTGGAACCCAGTCCGGATCGGTCATTCCTGTAATAAGTATAGATCCCTCTTTGAATTCATCTCTTTGTTCGGGTGATTTGATAATCTGAGCTGTTCCGGTGGCAATACTTTCACCGATCGCAGACCCATCGGCCAAAACTTCTCCACGTTGTTTAAGTCTGAAAGATTTAAGTTTTTCTGCTTTTTTCTGTGAATGCACCGTTTCAGGTCGTGCCTGTACAATAAACATCTCATTTGTTTCCCCATCCTTGGCCCATTCCATATCCATATGCTTACCATAATGCTTTTCGATAGCTGCAGCCCATCTGGCAAGTGTGACAATCTCTTCATTTTCAAGAACATAGGAAGAGCGCTCATCATGAGAGGTGTCAATAGTTTTTGTTTTCGTGGAGCCCCCACTGCTGTAAACCATTTTCTTTGCCTTATCTCCCATTGAAATACCTACGATGGGACTCTTTGTTCTGTCTTCCAGCATAGGTTTAAAGACGAGGTATTCATCAGGAGTTATTGCCCCCTGTACAACTGTTTCCCCAAGTCCCCAGCCTGCATTGATCATAACTACATGAGGAAAACCAGAGTCTGTATCTAAAGTAAACATGACACCGGATCCCGCAAGATCGCTTCTTACCATTTTCTGGACACCAACAGAGAGGGCCACTTTCATGTGATCAAAGCCTTTTTCCGTTCTGTAACTGATTGCTCTGTCGGTAAATAAAGAAGCGTAACACCTTTTGCATGAATAGAGCAATTCCTCCTCTCCGGAGATGTTTAGAAAAGTCTCCTGTTGCCCGGCAAAACTTGCTCCAGGCAGATCCTCGGCTGTTGCACTGCTACGCACTGCAACATCAACTTCCTGCTTATCATACTTTCCTGACAATTCACGGTAGAAAGTTCGGATTTCCTGTTCTATATCATCGGGAAACTGAGCTTCCAGAAACATTTTTCTGATCGCGCTGCCAGTTTGTTCGACAGATTTATCTTCTGAAATCAGGGAATTGACTAAATTACCTATCTGCTCCTGCATATCATTTGCATATAAAAATCTCCAGTAGGCTTCTGCTGTCGTGGCAAACCCATCTGGTACCTGAATATTTTCCTGTTTTAAAGTACCGATCATTTCACCAAGAGACGCGTTTTTTCCCCCTACCTCCTGGGAATTATCCATACTCAGTTGATCGAACCACAGAATGTATCTGGATGTATTTGACATATCTACTACCCCTTTTGAAGAATTCTAAATTTCTGTGTTTACCGTAATGTATACGCAGTGTCAAATGCTGTTCTTACAGCAAAAGCCACATTTGAAGGTCTCAGTGCATCTCCAACAACAGTCACTCTTTCGAATGAATTTTTCCAAATTTCTGTTTCCTCCTGATTTGCAGAAAGACCAATTGCAATAATTATCTTATCTGCAGGCAATTTTTTGCTGCCTTGCTCTGTAGTATGGGTAAGTTCAATCTGGCCATCATGAACTGCAACCAGTTTGTGATTGGTTAAAATGTCAATCTTTGGATTGTTAATTAGTCTGTCAATCATGACTGCTTTTGAAAGATTGTTCTCACCGGTAAATATCTCCGGCTGCATCTCTACAAGTGTTACATGTGTGCCTCTGTATTCAAGCAGTTCTGCTGTTTCGCAACCCGTAGAC
Source organism: Chitinispirillum alkaliphilum (assembly GCA_001045525.1). Classification (NCBI taxonomy): domain Bacteria; kingdom Pseudomonadati; phylum Fibrobacterota; class Chitinispirillia; order Chitinispirillales; family Chitinispirillaceae; genus Chitinispirillum; species Chitinispirillum alkaliphilum. The sequence continues at coordinate 56,053 of LDWW01000014.1, forward strand.
CCACCCCCAATAACAATTGTTGAATCTTCAGGATGGATAAGATCTGGATTGTTAAGTATGTCTATTGCAGTAAATATTCTCTTGTTATCGGGATCGGGGGTGTTGGGTGGTATCTTTGATTTACCACCGGTAGCCAATATGACAGCATAAGGCTTATCCTCTTTGACAAGATCGACAGTGGCCTCTGTATCCATTTTTATAACTGTTTCTGTGTTTTTGAGATTTTCAATAAGAGAATCTTTATACCACTTTATAGGCTCCTTATCCGGTGGTGTGCACCCGGGAATAAGTTCTCCGCCCAATTGTGACTGTTTCTCATAAAGTACTGGTCTAAAACCTCTCATTGAGAGTACTCTGGCGGCCTCCATTCCAGCTGGTCCACCACCAACGATTGAAACCGTTCTGTTTTGCCCATTTTTGGGGAAACCGGGAAATTCAAGTTCCCTCCCTGTGCGGGCATTGACCGCGCATAAAATTCGCTTGCCTGAAAAAATTGTATCAGTGCAGTACATACACCCTATACATGTGAAAATCTCATTGGATCTTCCCTGTGCTGCCTTGTTCACCCATTCCGCATCTGAGAGCAGTCCTCTTCCTATTGCGATAAAATCCGCTCTGCCCTGCTGAAGAATCTCCTCAGCTTTTGCAGGGCGCTTAATTGCTCCGACTGCAATTACAGGAATATTAACAAAGCTCTTTATCTCCTCTGCAAGATACACTTTCCACCCTTCCTGAAATGTTATGGGCTCAATGGCGGTCTGCAGGCTTTCGTAAGTTCCGGCACTGACATCAAGAGCATCTGCTCCGGCATTTTCCAAAGCCTGGGCTATTAGTTTGCTTTCATCCTGACTTATGCCTTTACCTGTAAATTCATCTGCACTGAATCTGACTATTACAGGAAATTCCTTCCCACACCGGCTCTTTATTCCCTTGATGATCTGGGTAACAAATCTCGTTCTGTTTTCGAAATTACCCCCATATTCATCACTTCTGCGGTTTGTATGAATACTGAGGAATTCACCGATCAAATATCCATGAGCCCCATGCAGCTCAACTCCGTCAAAACCTGCAGTTTGAGCTCTGAGCGCTCCTTGAATGAACTTTTCTACCAGGTCTTTAACTTCGCTTGTCGAAAGCTCTCTTGGCTCTTCTCCTACCGCAGCATTGGTTACAGCGCTTGGGGCAACGATCTGTTTGCCTCCGGTTAATTTTGAGTTGGACTGATTTCCTGCGTGGTGGAGCTGCGCGAAGATTCGGGTGTCATATTTCTGAACTGCAGCAGCTATTCTGCTAAGGCCGGATATGAATTTGTCATCATCTATTCTTAATTGATTTGGTATTGCCTTTCCCAGTTCACCTTCAATACACACCACCTCCATTATGATCAGGCCTGTCCCCCCGGCAGCACGCTCCTCGTAATATTGAATCATATGGTCGGAGATTTCTCCATTTACAGAAGCAAGTTGGGTTCCCATGGGGGGCATTACAACTCTGTTTTTGGTAGTAATCGGGCCGATTTTTCCGTTTGATAAAAGATTGAGATACTTATCCATGGAGACCTCCAAAAGTTTTGAGTAGACCTAAGTGAAAATTTAATTTTGCTTGTTGCAGAATTCAGAACTCCTCAATATGATCCGATAACTCATTGAAATCAGATATGACTATATCTGCTCCATTTTCCCGTAGCAACTCCAAACTTTCCCCATCTCTTGATATCCCAATAACCAAAGCAAAGCCGCCTCTCTTTCCGGCTGAAACACCTGCGGGTGCATCCTCTACAATGGCAGAATGCTGAGGTTCCACACCAAGTTGTTTTGCAGCTGCAAGGAAAACATCGGGTTCAGGTTTTCCCCTTAGATTCATCTCTATGGCATCGTAGCCATCTATTATAACCGGGAAATATTTTTGGAGATCTGCAGCACGGAGGACTTTGCGGCAATTTTTACTTGCAGATATGACCGCCAGTTTATACCCTTTTGTTGACCATTGAATGATCTTTTGTTCTGCATCTGGAAAACTTTTCACCCCATCGGTTTCCAGAAGTGATTGATAGTGTCCATTTTTTCTGTTCGCCAATGCACATACACTCTCCTCACCAGGGGGATCTCCAGGGCTTCCCTGAGGAAGGTTTATTCCTCTTGAAGAGAGAAATGCAGAAGCCCCTTCATATCTGGGGCGTCCGTCGAGATATTTCAAATAATCCCCAACTGGGTCGAACTCTATAAATGGAGAATTCTCTTCATTAGATTTCTTTTTCAGAAAAGAATCAAACATCTGCTTCCATGCCTTTATATGTAAATTCGCGGTGTCGGTAATTACTCCATCCAGGTCAAGTATCAGGCCTTTGATTTGTATCTGTTTGTGTTTAAACATCCTGTTAAACCCTTAAATTTATTTTTCTTTTCTTTTTGATGTGTTTTTCTCCATACTTTACCCCCTCCCTTGCGATCAAAAGAAGAGAGGGGGATTTAATAGCCGAACAAAAACTATTCCATCATTTTTGCAAGATGGCTGGCCTCTCTTACCATTTGTGCTGCGTATCCCCATTCATTATCGTACCAGCTCATCACCTTTACCAGATTCCCGCCTACGACTTTAGTCATAGTAAGGTCGACAAGTGAACCATGCGGATCTTTGATAATATCAGTAGAGACAATCTCTTCCTCTGACGCGCCCATAATACCTCTGTAACGATTGGAGTTACACTCTTCCCTGAAAATGTTATTCACCTCTTCGACAGTTGTAGAGCGACTTGCAATAAAGGTTATGTCTGAAATTGAGCCCACCGGCACCGGGGCCCTGATAGCAACTCCATCGAACATACCTTCAAGTTCTTTGATTATTTTTGTGGTGGCTTTTGCTGCACCGGTGGAAGTCGGGACCAGGTTAATTGCTCCGGCTCTTCCGCGTCGTAACTTTTTGGATGGTCCATCTACAATATTCTGGGATGAGGTATAGGCGTGGATCGTGGACATCATAGCTTTTTCTACACCGATTCTTCTCCTCATTACTTCCATCACAGGAACAATGCAATTTGTAGTGCAGCTTGCAGTCGAGAATACTTTATCATCCTTCTCTGAGTGGTTTACACCTGGAACAATCATTTTCACATCATCGCTTTTGGCTGGTGCGGAGAGAATCGCATGTTGAGCACCTGCCTGGATATGCATCTGCAGATCTTCTTTTTTGGTAAAAAGGCCGGTACATTCAAGCACCACATCAACCCCCATCTCCTTCCAGGGGAGTTCAGAGGGGTTTTTTACATTCAGAACTTTAACCTTTTGTCCGTTTATAACAATTGAGTCACCTTCTGAATTGACCGATTTTTCATAGCGGCCGTAAGCGGAGTCGAATTTAAGCAAGTAGGCAAGATTCTCAGGTGGAAGGAGATCATTAACCGCAACCAGCTCAAGATCAGGTGTGTCTGTTATTATTTTGAGAGATGCTCTTCCGATTCTGCCAAGGCCGTTTATGGCTATTTTCGCCATATAAGGACTCCTTTCTAAAGGTTTTTGTTTTTGATGGGAAAAATTTGAGGAATTCATTTGAAGAGGTGCAAATATTAAACCAACCTTACTGGTTTATCCAACTGTGATCATAGTATATTTGCCCTAAGTGCGTAGTATATATCTGAATGGAAGAAACATCTGTTCTGAGCTTAAGAAATTGAATCGTATCCAAACATGGATTACAATACTGGCTTAAAACTAAAATGAAAATCTGTATTCTTACCACTTCTTTTCCCGCACACAACGGGCATCATCAAAGTCCCTTTGTTTTTAACTTCGCAAAAACCTTATCAGAAAAAGTTAATGTAGATATAATTTGCCCATTTTACGCTGAAAGCAGCGACAAAGAAGAAAGGTGGGGAAATCTCAAAATACACAGATTCCGGTATTTGCCGTCAAAAATGCAGACACTGATTTCTGGGGGCGGTATCCCTTCAAACTTCAAAAGGAGCCTTTTGGCCAAACTTCAGCTCCCGCTGCTTTACCTATCCATGCTTTTCAAATCAGTCAAATATGTAAAAGAATGCGATATCATACACGTTCAATGGTCCCTGACAGGCCTGATCGGCATGGTGCTTAAGAATATGTATAAAAAGCCGCTCATTCTTACAGAAAGAGGCTCTTCTCTTAATGAGGCAATGAAGTTCTCTGTCACAAGAAAAGTTTTAACATGGATTTTAAAAAGTTGCGACTACATTACTACAAACAATTTTGAACAGTTAAGGGTGATTAACACTCTGGGATTTACAAAAAACATTGAAACGATACCCAATGGGATTGATGTGGAAAAATTTTCTCCCCAAGATCAGATCGAGATAAGACAAAAGCTCGGACTTCCATTAAACAGGAAAATTGTGCTGTATGTTGGCTGGTTAATTGAGAACAAAGGGATTTCTTCTCTGCTCGAATGCTGTAAAATGATTACAGAAATCATCCCCGAATTACTTTTCTTGCTGGTTGGTGAGGGGATAGATAAAAAAAACTATATGCAATATGTGGTTGATAACGGTCTTGAGGGAAATGTGAAATTTACGGGTGCTCAAAAACCGGCATCTATACCTCATTACATGAATGCTGCAGATGTTTTGATTCTTCCAAGCTTCTCAGAGGGCAGGCCCAATGTAGTACCTGAAGCCATGGCCTGCGGACTGCCTGTGATTGCAACAAATGTAAATGGTACTCCGGAATTTATAAAAAGCGGCATTGATGGGGTTTTGGTTGAACCGGGCAAACCAGAATGCATGAAAGATGAGCTGTTAAAGTTGATTTGCGATGAAAAATTTTATGCGAGTATTAAAGAGAAGTGCAGAAGTGCGGTAATCACAAATAATCTGACATGGGAAAATACCGCAGATAGGTATATACGTATATACGGGAAAATGCTTGAGAATGTGTAGTAAATCAAACATGAATAATATTGATAAGTGGCAGGGGTCAAGAGGGTTTCTTCAATCTATCAGTAATCCTACCTTTTTTATCCGAAACAGCATAATGGAAAAAAAACTGCCTCTGACAGGTGACAATGCTCTGGACATTGGTTGTGGGCTTGGTTTATACACTGTAGAACTGATTAAAAGAGGTTTTCTTGTCGATGCTATTGATGTTTCAAAGCATGCTGTTGAAGTGACTCGTGCGAAAATTCCTGTTCATCTGAAAAATAATGCAAACATTTCAGTATGTCCGGTTGAAAATTTCGAAGAGAAAAAACGGTACGATTTTATAATCTGTTCTGAAGTGCTTGAACATATTGAGAATGATGAAACGGCAATTGCAAAAATTTCAACCCTGTTGAACCCAGGTAAAAATTTACTCATTTCTGTACCTTTTGATCCAAAATTGTGGTCTAATGTTGACGTGTATTCAAATCATTACAGAAGATATTCAAAAGAGTCTCTGCGTTCTATGCTTGAAAACAATGGGTTGGAAATAAAAGAGGAGTTCTGTTACGGATTTCCGTTGTTAAGATTATGGTGGTCGTTAAAAGCACGAAAATTTCAAAAGCGTAAATACAGCAGTAAAGGATATACAAAAAATAAAAGGGGTATAACTAAGTTGCTGGTGAGTATAGGTAATCACTTTTTGAGGCTTACTGATATGTTTTGCTTTACGACAAATTTTGGAGTAGGGCTTATAGTTCTTGCCCAAAAGAAGGAAAATATTTGAATTGTCTCACGCTGATTTACCTGTTTGTGGGTAAGTGTTCTTCTGGTAGTTTTATATCAACTTTTACAAATGACATAATAGGAATCATAGCCGCAAAACTCAGTGTCAGCATTATTAGTAAAGACCCCAGGACAATTTCCGGACTATAACCCAGTCCAGAGAAAAGGTAAACCGCAACACCCTCCCTGACTCCAAGGCCTGATAAAGTAATTGGGATCAGGGATAGAATTTTAGATGTTGACAGTACGAACACAAGGTGGTGTAACGGTATAAGATAATCAAAACCTATGATTATCAAATACAAGCCAGTCCAGGTAATAATCCATTTTAGAAGCGTAATAGAAAAAACTATCAACAGTAGTTTTCTTTTTTTATCTGTATATAATCTGATTTGATCACTTAACTTCCTGTATTGGTTTAGAATTTTTTCCGGAATAAAATAAATCCATTTTTTTCTATACCCCAGAAACAGAAAAAATATACCTGCCGCAGGTAATGCAAAAAGGAAGCTGTGGGAGGGGATATTGGGTTGTATATATTTCAGGATAAAAGGAGTACCGCTTAAGGAGAATATTAACAGCGCAAAAACTGTCAATAGTTTGTTTATTATAGGAATAATCAGAGCTGCATCTGTAGTAAGATTGTGCTTTTTAAGAAAGAAAACAATAGAAAACTCACCAAGTTTTCCAGGGCTTATGAGACCGATTGCCCAGGCAAAGAGATAATATCTGAAGAGTTTTAGCAGAGGGATTGAGACTTTTTGTGGTTTTAACAGGAGGAAAATATTTATTGTGCTTAAGAATAATGAAAAGATCAGTATTAAGATAACTGGAAAAATGAAGTACCAGTTAAAAGTTGAAAATAAAATACCCATTTCATGAGCATTCGTTGTGTAAATCAGAATTAAGACAACAAGAATGCTGATCATTAATTTAACTAAAAAGAAATTTTTCCTGATAATACCGGGAACTCTCTTCATGTCCCGCCTCTTCTGGTTAAAAGCATTATAAAACAATTAGTCAAAGGGAAATTCGCATATACAGACATTCAATATCAGATTAATTAGGATATTGCAAATATACATACTATACGTACTTCGGTTGTGTTATTTGAGTTTGCTCGGATGAAATCTGAACAGGTAAAACCCTTTAGAGTTGTAAATTGGTTTTATATACTCATTTATCTCACTGAAAGAGCTTTGGTTCTCGAGGGTATCAAATTTGTTGTTTGCGAATATATATCCAACATTATTACTTTTCAGATCGAAAACCATTTCTTCTGAATCGTTATATTTTTTGTAAGCTACGATATATGGTAGGTCAATTAGGTATTCAGAAAAATTATATGCTAACAGAACTTTTTTATTTGTAGTCAGGCTGTTGATTTTCTGAATCACATCATACTCTGGTAGCTGTAAAGAGTAATATTCATTCCTGGATTTTATTGTGAGCAGAGCAATCCAGTCTTTATTGTACCTTTTGAAAAATATTCCACCCCCAAGGAGTATTGATACTATCACACAAAAGTTAAGAACGTTTTTTACATAAATATATCTAATGTTTTTAAGTGTATATGGAACCAGCGGGACCAAGACAGCCAGAATAAATATCACATATCTTCCACTTGTTCCCCTCGATGTGTTAAGAACAAAAGTATCCATGAAAATTATCTGGAGCAGATAAACTGCTGCTGCCAATAAATATATATTGACTTTCTTATCCCTTTTCAGAAACACTATAAAAGGCAAAACCATCAGCATAATGGGGCCGAAAGTGTCTCCACGGTGAAAAGAGGGAAAAATGGTGTATGTCCATGGGGCTGTAATGAATCTTCCTATAAAAGAGGTCATTGTAAATACAGCAGATCTTCCCTGCATATCTGCCGAAAGGGGCATGCTTGAAAGCACCGTTTGATTGAAGAGGTGACTTTTAAAAAACCAGACAGCTCCCATAATAGAGGGAATAATGATTATTGCAGACATCTCCCAAACATCACTTTTCTGTACTGTTTTTCCCCTTTTTTGATACAGTATAATTGAAATGAGAATCGGTACAATAAAGATACCAATAATTTTGGTCTGTACTGCCATACCTGCACAAAACGCGGCTATAAGCAAAATATTATAATTCTTATTCTCATAGAATTTAAGAAGCACAGAAACCGAAAGCAGACTCCACAGGGACTGATGAATGTCGACATAACAGCTGGATGCGTTTGCCACTATTGTGGGAAGAGTTGCAAAGATCAGCACTGAGAAAAATGCACTTTTACGGTTTTGGGATAAATCAATGGATATATGATAAATTAAAGTCAAGTGAAGAAAAAATAGAATGGTCGAAATTCCTTTACAAATTATATCATTGCCAATGGCAAGAGCTGTCAGGTAGTGCATTTGAGAGAGCATGGGGTAATCGGACTGAGGATTGAAGAATATATCCCAAAACCCTCCTTCCTGGAGGTAAAGCTTAACTGTCGAGAGATGATACATCAGTGTGTCAAAACCTGTCGGAGGCAGAAGTCCTCTTGCAGTGTAACCGATTAACAATAGAAGTGCAAATGCAGTCCAGAATTTGTTATGAGATAAGGGTAACCGGGATGGGATACTTTTCACAAACGGTATCAAATTTGGTAAGTCGGAATAAACAGATGATAAGGAAACAACAGTTAAAGTGATTAGAAGGATAATAATTGCAACAGAGGAGTAAAGGTTGAAAAAACCCATGAGAGTGATTAAGTTCCCTATTATTCCAAATCCCAGTGCGAATCTGATAACAAAACTCAGCTCCTGAGAGAATGATTCGTTTAGCTTAAGTTTTTTGATCACCAAATCTCCGACTCCCACGTAGATGAATGAGAACCAGAGTGTAACGGGGATGCTTAGAAGAATCTGTACATACATTCACGAATTCCTCTGAGAAAGGAGCCATAAGGGAACCATTTTGATACGGTAAGCAGAGTGTAGATAGAAAAAATTATAATGCTGTGTATCAGAAGCAATCCTGTAACGAGCTTCCGGTTCATAAATTCTCCATTTGTTTTATTCTCATTATCTCAAGTAATCGTCTGTTTGCAGCTACCACATCGGCCACCATTCCAACCATAATACTCTGTACGCCCATGGTTGCTAATACAGCAAGAAGAATAAGGGACTGGACATGTCCGCTGCCACTCCCCAGAAAGAAAAAATATAAAAATCGCACACCAATAAGAAATGCTGCAAACAATAACACCATACCCATAATTATGAAGAACCTCAGTGGGTGATACATCAAAGAGATCCTTAGAATAGTAATAGCAGATCTTCTTATATACTGACCAATACTTTTGAAAAGCCTTGAATCCCTGGTCTGGGGGTTGGTTTTTATAGGAACATTTTCAACTCTCAATCGGTTTGCGCCAGCCAGAAATATACTTTCCATGGTGTAGGAGAAATTATCATGTATAAAAAGAGATTTCATAGCGTCTTTGTTAAAGGCCCTAAATCCCGAAGCAGCATCTTTTACCTGTATACCTGATAGTACTCTGACCACAGTGCTACCAATTCTTTGCAGAAGCATCTTTGGAGGTGAGAAGGGTTTGTGCAGGCTGGAGAGTCTGTCACCTATGGTCATATCTGCACGTCCCCTGAGGATAGGATCAATAAGAGCGGATATGTAATCAGAGGGGTATTGCATATCTGCATCAGTATTGACAAGAAGATCACCCTTCATCTGTAGTGCTGTTTCTGCTCCGGCTGAAAACGCTGCTGCAAGACCTTTGTGACGGGGGAGGGAGATGACTTTGGTTGCTCCTGCTTCTTTGGCCTTGTGAACTGTGTTGTCAGTCGATCCGTCATCTATAACAAGGATTTCTATTATTTCAATACCATCTATATTCTGCGGAATAGATCGTATCATATTTCCGATTGTTTTTTCCTCATTCCAGCAGGGAATCTGTACGATAAGCTTCATTGTAAAAAACTTCCTTTTAGATGAAATTATATAACTAAAAAAACATTTTTACAATGTCATTATGCAAAAATGAGATTGCCTTAAAAGTTTAAAATCAGCATGTTAAAAGCTGGTCTGGGTTAACTTTCTACCTTTTTTGGTTACTGCTTATTATATTCATGTTATATCACTAAGGAAAAAATTATTTGACACTGAGAGCACCGTCTATGATACTTGAATTTGAAAAATATCCCTTTACTCCTATTCTTGGGTGGTCAATATCGAGATATGAGGTTTTTGACAAGTGCAAGAGAAGATATTACTATACTTATTATTCAAAGCATGTATCAGATGTTCCCAAATATAAGCTTGATAAACTCCGGGCACTTACTTCTGTACCTCTGGAAATTGGTAATGTTGTTCATGATGTCATAGAAGCATTTCTGAGACGTTTGCAAATATCTGACAGCGATATTGATGAAAAACGTTTTTTTCAGTTTGCTCAGACAAAAGCAAAAGAATACTTTAGCCGCAAAACATTCATTGAAACCTATTATAACTATACAAAAGATATAGATGTCGATTTCGCTGTTAAAAGAATAAACCTGGCATTGTCAAATTTTATCCAAAGTCCCTGTTATAGCTGGATTTACATGAAAGCAGTCACCAATAAGACAAACTGGATGATCGAGCCACCCGGAATGGGGGAGACACGTCTTAATGGGTTAAAAGCTTATAGTAAAATGGATTTTCTGTTCCCTGTTGATGATGAGGTCCATATCCTGGACTGGAAAAGTGGTGGTAAGGATATCGCCAAACACAGTATGCAGCTTGTAGGCTACGCTGCGGCAGCTGCGAGTAACTTTGGTATTCCATGCAGTAAAATATATCCCAGAATTATCTATCTCTTACCGGAGTTCAGCGAGTTTTCTTTTGATGTAAACGAATGTGGGCTCAATGATTTTTTCTCTAAGGTGGCGACACAAACTGAGCAGATGCATACATATTGTAATGATGTGGAAAACAATGTACCTCTTGAAATAAAGGCCTTCCCCAAATCACCCTCACCTTCGATGTGTAAATATTGTAACTACCAGGAGCTGTGTTTTCCGGAAGGATTATACAATGAGGCAGAAAAATTTTAGGCGCCCGGAAATATCCGGACACCTTTTTACAGTCTGAAAATGTTGAGTCGGATTATCACAAATCCAATTCTTCAAAATCAAATTTTCTGTTCTGGCGAGCTGTTTGTGCCTGGAGTTCTTCGATTGTAACACTGCTCATCTGCTCATCAAGATGCAACAGCATAAATTCTGTATCATGGGCCAGATCACAATCGGGAGTGTTTTTCAGCACCCATTGATAGTTAACTTCTGCCAGGGCCGGATTACGCAGATTTTCGTCATAAATAAACCCGATCATGAAAAAGGAATTACAGTCACCGGCAGAGTTAATAATCTGATATTTTCTGTAATTTCTGACAGCATCAAGAAATTTGCGGTTCTCTATGTTTATCTTTGCCCGTTCAACAAGAGCTCGCTTACCTTCTTCAGTAAACAGAAAGTTGGAAATAAGCTCCTGGTATACTCTTGCAGCTTTATCCATGTTTCCTGTTTGACTCAGAGAATCTGCTCTTGCAAGAATTTGCTGAGGATTCTCATCAAGATTATCTTTCCAGTCTGCTTGCAGGAACTCAATTCGGTACTGGTTCCTTATTTCGTGTACAGCACTGTCCACTTTAACACTGATTTTGGTATTAATCATTTGGGTGATTTCTCTTGCAAGCTGAGCAGAATCAGGAGCCGTGGTATTTCCTGACCTGTCATAAAAAGAGTATAGCGCAAGAGTTGTATCGATTTCTAAATTACTTTTGAAATCGGGAACCAGGTGGTTTGAAACAAAAGCGCGTGAGCATTCCACTTTCCATGCCCACTCCAATGTTTGTTGAATATCATCCCTGCGATCATATCCTTCTCTCCGTGCGCGTTCTGAAAACAGTTTCCAGGTTAACAGCCATTCTGCAAGTTCTTTGTCTTGTGCTTCACGTTGTGCACGTCTTTCCCACCAGTGTCGGATTATGGCCATATCTTCGGGAGTGATAATTTTGTCTGGTCCAATTAAATTATCCAGAGAGTCGCTGAGTTTTTCCCCATACTTTTCATAATATACACGGTCCAGGAAAAAACCACGGATATCGGTACGTACAGAGTAAAGCCAGCGGCTTTTTATTACTGAGCTGTCCAGGGCTGAATCGGCAGAAATTTGTGCCAGGAAAGCAGAGTCAGGCGGGAAGTTCTGTAGAAATAACGAGCTTACCACATTCCTTCTGACTTCATGAAAAGGTTCCTGTACAACAGATTCTGAACCGTCATTATTTTTGAGTACTCTTTGAAACTTTTCTAAATTTTCATCATAATAATTTCTGACCTCTTCGTCTGTTGCACCCAGATTACTATTGATAATTTCATCCAGATAGTTGTGGCCAAGGTAAAATCTTTCTCTCCATTTCCACTCAAGACTGTTCCTGACCTCATCTTTGAATGCCTTGGGTAAGCTTCTGTAAATTGCTTCAGTCTCCACCATTTGTGTTATGCGGGAGCGTGATCCGGGAAAGTAGGGGTCAGGAATAGTTGGTGCTCTCCAGACTGTGTTCGAGAAGATTTCAAAATTGCTTTGAGATATGGAGGATCTTCCGATTTTAACTACGGGTGGATCATTAGGGTCTGAGTTTTGGCAGAAAGCAAAAACAGCAAGAAACAACAAGAAAGAGTATTTTCGCATGTGTACACCTCAAATGAGATTAGAAGTACTAAGAGATTGAAAGTTAGAACCCGTTTATTTAAGACTATCTAAAGCTTCTTCCAGGTCATCATAAATTTCAAGAAGTGATGTAGCCCCGATTATTTCAATAATTTCATAGACATTTTCATTTATATTGGCGATTTTAAAACAGCCGCCCTTCTCCTTGGCCGATTTACTGCAGTGCAGCAGAATACCTAACCCTGTACTGTTAACATACCTGAGTTTGGTGAAATCTGCAACAAGATTGACACAGCCATCATTTAAAAGCCTGCAAACATCCTCCATCACAGATTCAACATTAGTTGCATCCATATCACCAACAAACTTAAGCAATTTTGCATTATCTTTACCCTGGATATCTTCACAGGAAATAACGATTTGAGATTCCATAATTATTCCTCTCTTATTTTGATAACTCGTATATCGGTTCCATTATCCTGAAAATTCACTGACACATCATTTGAAAGCATTCGTATGAGCGCAAGTCCTCTGCCTCTCCTCTCGTCTGCTCCTGTGTGCAGGGTATTGTTCTCTGGTTTCAGAAGTGTTTTAAGAGATTCAACCTTTTCAGGGTCACTTACATTGATTACATTAATGTCTACTTTATCTTTACTTATTGTAAAATTGAATTTGACATCATTTCCGGAACCTTTTTTTCCATGTTCTATTGCATTATTGCACACTTCATCAACAATCGTCTCTATACGAAATGAGTCCCGTGTTCCATAGCCCTTTCGTCGAGCAATACGGCTGACAAGCTGGCGGACAGGAGGAACTAACTTTAGAAATGAAGGAAATGTAAGCTTTATTTCTTCTGTTTTTTTATTGAATTCCCAATCGTATGCTGCAGAAGCTGATTTAATATCATTATGGAAGGTAAATACTTTATTGGCTCCCATAAAGGTAAGTTTGTTTTTCAGATCTCTGTTTAAGGCTGCGAAAACCAGGTTTCCGCCTGATTCAAGTAATCTCTTTCTTGCACCCATAAACTCACCCAGAGCAGCAGAGCAGAGGATCTTGACACTGCTCATTTCTGCGATAATAAAATTCTTCCCCTGTTGTATGGATTTATCAATGAGCTCAGAGATTGTATTGATACTCGATGAATCAAGTTCTCCCTTGAATTTGATGATAATAACCTTGGGATCAACTGTTTCGGTAATAAATTCAGTTTTAAAGCGTTTATTGGATTCCATTAGTTTTATCGCTCCCGTTGGCTTTCTCTTCCTGAATTTCACGCTTTCTGACGACATGAATAGAAGTGACGTTGTCATTATTTATGTCAAAATCTACTTGTTCAGAAAGCATCCTCACAAGATTTAGTCCTAAACCTTCGCTCAGAGCATCGATTTCATCCATTTGCTGGGAATTGCCGAGGCTTTTTTTGAGTCTGTTTATGTGTACAGGATTACCGCCCCCGTCCTTGACAAGGAATTCGATTCTGTCACTGTGAACTTCGCAGGTAAGCTCAACTTCTGAATCTGGCGAATCACAACCATAGCGTACTGCATTGTTACACACTTCATCCACTATTATCTCAGAACGGAAAGCAAACTTGTTACTGAAACCTGAAACCAGCAGAATATCGTAGATATATTTCCTTATGGATGGAATGTACTCATGGTTGCCGGGAAAACTAACCGCAACTTTGTATGGGTATTCGATTTCCATGTTAATCAGCCTTTCTTTTTATCTTTTGCGGCTCAACTGAAGAAACGGTTTTTCATTCGCCGTGAAGTATAAAGGCTTCATCTTCTGATTTAATGATTCCTTTTTTTACCATGGTCTCAACCATTCTGGAAGTAATCATAAGGAGTGTTGAGAAGGTAGGTGCTTCATTCAGGCCTTTGATTTTTACTTCTGAGTGTGCATCCTTCTCCGAGCCACCACGCATGGAGTCGAGAATACATTCCAAAACAAACATGATTTCACCATAGGTGAGGTTCCCCTGACGGTAATCGGAAAACTCCTGAACAGCTCCAAGAATTAGATCATTCAGTTTGTTGAATTCATTAGGATCATCAAACACATTCCTGTAAGAGCCAAGGTTACTCATAATTAATCCTCTCCTGATGGTCAAAAATCGATGTTTATATATAAATATAGTATTGAGTACTTGTAAGTTCAATAAATCCGGCTATACCAGAGTGATACTTTTCCATGTTTTAGAACGGGCATTTGTCTCCTTATGGGTTTTCCGGCATTTCATATGAGTCTTGTATTTCAGAAGCCTCCATGCTGGGGATCGAAAACACATCATAGAGAGAAGGCAGGTATTGTCCGCTGGCTTCTGTGGCCATGCTTTCTAAACTTTCCGGGTCGCTGCGCATGACAACAGAAACAATCCTTTCACTTTCCATAACCGCCCGGGATACCAGTTCGTCAAGAAGGTCGATTCTGTCCTGGGATGAGATATGGACGACTGTTTCAACCGGTCTGAAAACTGAAATTCCCTTATACCTTTCACTTGAAGCCTTTACGTTCCCGGAGAATGCAAATCGTTGATTGGAGAGACTGTAAATTGTAAGATTTAATACCAAATCAGCTTCAATGTAGCTTCCAATCAGATTTCTTCGCACTGGACGCATATTATACTCTCTTACCGAGCCCCATATAAAGATTGTTGAATCAGAGGCGAACCTTCTCAGGGTATTGAGAAGATCCTGAGAAACAGTAGGATAATCATGGAAACGGATTCTCTCCTTATAGTTCTGAATTGTCTGATAATCAGCAACCCTGAAATATGGGCTGGTTGAAAGACGTTCCCTGAGCATCTTATCATATGTTTTCTCTATTGCAGGAGCACCATCTCCCTTCAACCCGATAAAGATCACTTCTGTACCGATGGCATCTGAATATACAAGGGTAAAAAAGAAAAGCAGACCCATTACATTTATTCTGTTCATGATTTTCAATCCTTTACTAATGCTTCGTTGTTGGCTTTGTATACCCAGCTTAGTATTTCCGCCACCGCAGCGTACAACTCCGGAGGAATTTCTCTGTCAATATCAATTTGGGCGAGCAACTCTACCAGGTCGTTGTCCTGCCGTACAGGGATCTTATGTTCCTGGGCGGTTTGTAAAATTTTCCTCGCGGTTTCACCATGGCCCTTGGCTACCACCTTAGGGGCTGTGCTCTCGTTATCATTATAGCTTACTGCAACCGCGGTGTCACGTTTATTTCTTTTCATGGCTATACCTTTAAATCCATGGTTTGGGTAGAAGACCGGTTTTCTTCAGATTGGTTTTTTGGCTGGGATTCACTGATGCGGGTGGCAAAATCAAGTCTGGAAATGTTAAAACCAAGTTTTTGAATCGAATCCAGGATCTCGCTTCTCTTTGATTTAAACCATCTTTGGGTTTCCGCTCTCTCGAAACTGAAGTTAAGGGAGAGATATTTCGTATTGCTGTAATCGAGTTGTAAAAAACATTCTCCCAATGAGGACGGACTCACGTTTAGAACAATTGAGATTTCCTTTCCTTCTCTGTCGTTTTGCTTCTTTCTCCTCCGTATCACTTTCAGTTGAACTTCGTTCCATTCTTCTCCAATCTTTACGGGCAGAGCTATTATTTGATTCTGATTCTCCCCGGTTGGTACGCTGTGTGAGAGCAGTTGCAGTGATTCCAGACGATTCAGCAGTGTTTCTGCGGTTTGGCGCATAAATTCCCTGTACTCACTTGTCTGGATACCATCCTGAAAATCGGGGGTGTTTGCAGCTTTTGCCAGATCTGAAGTGTGCTGAGATTGAGAGTCTGTGAATAAAAACCTTAGGACCATCTCCTTTATTTGAGTCTCAAGTTTGTTCCTGAAGTTATCTGTGAAGTGAAGAAACCTCGATGTGTACTGCTTCAGGAAGTTGTCTAAATCTGTAAGCTCTTCGGGATGGCCAGCAATTAGCTGTGTGAGTTTTACTGCAGCAGATTCCATCTCTGTCAGAAAAGAGGTGAGCTTTTTAGTGTTTTCTGAAAAATGCATGGTGAGAGCCATTCGTAAGTTACCCTGAATTTCAGATTCAGCCGGAGGTGCGGTATTCCCGGGGTGAGTTTGTCCTAAAGCCTGATTGTTTTGTGTACTAATTTCACCTGTTTGAGATCCTGAATGGTTGCACACCAGTGTAACTATCTCGTTTAAAAGGGAACTGCTTTTTGTAGCTTTTAAGATAAGTTCATAAGCGGATTTTCTAAGTGCGGAGGAATCGATTCCTTTCCCAATGCCCTTCTCTATCAGAGTTGAGGTATCATCAATAAAGCTGTTGAGATTCCGGTCAAGTGCGGATGTCAAATCAATGAACTGTTGATTTGTGATTCCAGACCAGTTTTGGATCTTGAGATCGGGGGATGATACCGATGATTTGAGAAGCTGTTCAAAACACCTGGGCATTTTTGTTATCAATTTCGAAAATATTTTGTAACTGTTTGTTTGTTGCAACTTTTCCTGTAAAGCATTTCCCTGTTTTGATCCTTCATCAGAAAAATGCAGCAATAGTGTTTCAATCTCATTTGAGACCTGCTCAGTATCGATAGGGGCAAGGTGGAGGTGAGCCGTTTTATCATTAAGATTGTTTAAAGCTTCTTTAACCTGATTCAGTAGTTCTGTTATTGAATTTTGAATTTCGCTTTGAGTGATATTATCAGATCTATTATTGGTGGCAAACGGAATAAGTTTGCTGAAAAGCAGGTTTTCCAGGGAGTATTGTATATCGTTCATGGCCTGAGAAATATCGTGATACAACGCGAGTAGCTGCTTATTGTCCGTACCATTCCCCTGGTGATTTGAGATTCGGTGCCCAAAATGGATAAGCTCCAACTCATCTGGTTTAAGCGAGTTTAATTTTTTTATAAGCTGGATGAGAGAGTCTTTGTCAAGTGAACTGCTGTTTTCTGATGTGTTTTTGCAGGACTCCAATATGGATGCAACAAGTGCCTTGAGATCCTTTGATGCTTTTTGTCCAGAACTGTATTTTTCATGATTGTAACCTGCTTTTTGAAAAGCTTCCGTGAGAAGATGTTGTCTTTCATCAGATGACTCAAAGGAGTTATCGGTTATAAAGAATGATTCAAGGTCCCTGCTTATATCCGAACCGCTACAGAGTTTCATAAGTAGTTTGGGAATTATGGCAGCGGATTTATCCGGTAGTTTATTTGCCAATTGTTGAAGGAGATGTGGGTGTTCTGAGGCAATATTCATCCAGTGAACAAAAGCATCCTTTTTGCCAGAAGAAAACTCATTAGGAGTATCTTTAGTGTAGGGGATAAGATGCTCATCAAGATTTTTTATTGTAGTAAAATTCAGTCTGTTTTTACTTTCAAGTATGTCGTTATATACTTCAACCGGCAGCCTGTTGAGTAGTTTACTTTTCAGATCTTTGGTCATTTGGGAGATTTTCCGATCAGATTCCTGCTTGCTTAACTCAGTTACAATCGAGCCATCCCTTTCGCTTTGGATATGCAGAATCTTGGGATAATCCTGATTTTGGAACATGTTTTTGTCTGCAAGCGTTGGGGAAATTCCCTGCAGATCAGCCTGAGAATCTACCCTGTATAACCCGGTCTGCAAACCTTGTTCTGTTTTTATTAAAACCGATTTACTGTACTGCAGTGAATCGGGTTTGATTTTTCCGATAAGATCAATGATTTTTTCAGCCTGTATTTTTGAATATGAACCATCATTGGTGCTGAGTTGTTGGATCAGGTCTTTTATGTAGGGGCTTGTTTTCTGAGAATGCTTATTGAGAAGATAGATCGCTTTTTCTCTTGTGTCAGCATCAACTGATATCGTTCTCTGCAGTTGCCGGTCGATATTTTCAAGAGTTTTAAAGAGGTCATTGTTTGAGATGCTGACCTCTGAAAAGCGGTCTGTTTTCAGTAGTTCAGCTTTGTAAAATTTGTCTTTACTCTGTGATAAGGAGAGAGTGCCGTTTTGATCAACAAGTTTTACTTTTTGTCCTGCCTTGAGTGTACTGTTTTTTATCCGCAGCATGACTTTTTTGTCATTTAGTTCAACATAGTACTTCTCAGAATCAATCTTCTCCAGCACATAACCGCTAAGCTGTTTCTCCTGAAACTGGTCTGGTGCCGGGTTTGATTTACGGTTAGTTGATTCTATCATAAATACTCAAAAGCTGCAGTTTGAATATTATTCAGCTGCAGGGGAAAAAAAATTAACATCTTTGAGATGGTTATTACTGCTCATTCAGTTATTCTGGTTACGTTTGCTTTCTGAGACCTTCAAAATTAAGAGAACCTGATCTGTGCTGATTTGATATCTGCGCGATATTTCCTGGATCCCGAGACCTTTTCTGGCATCTTTAATAATTAAATTGTTGAAAGAGAGTCCCGAGGAACTGTGCATGTTGCTTTCAGGAGCACTCCTTAAGTATTGTGACTCAGGAAGAGGTGCAAAAGATTCCAAAAGATCATCTGCGGGCTGGGTGGCATTTTTAACCTGTGGAGCATTTTTTGGCTTTTTTGATCTATATGCAGCCTTAGAAAGTTCAATTATCCTTTGTTTTTTCTTTTTTGTTTGGAGTGTAATATCCCAAAAAAGAGCATTGCTGCACAAATACATGCCAGAGCTCCTGTCACAACAACTACCCAGTCTAGCAGATTTGATGGTCTGGGGATGTTGAATTCCGTTAGTCTTGAATGGTGGCGCGCATTTTTTGGGGTTACTGTAATTTTTTGACGCAATAGGGACAGGGAGTCCCGCAGTTTGCCGGATTCCGCTTCGAGCTCTTCAAAGCTTAATCCCCGGCGCTTTAATGCCTGTTTTTCAATTTCAAGGGAATCCAGCCTTGAAGTAAGATTAAGACGAGTGTGCAGAAGATCCTTATTGCCCAAAGCCGGCATTATGGATGCCATACTCAAGAGAAGTATTAGCCCCGGAGTGATAAGTCGTTTGCTTAGCGGAAAAAATTGGGAAAATTTCATAAAATTACCTTAAAAGACTAAGATATATCTTGAGAATGCCGTTTTGCAACATAGCATACTTAAGGTAAATATTTTATAATTACATAGACAACAAAAACCGAAATGTTGTTGATATTTAGGTGGTTATATATTTTATATATTATAAGAGTAAACAAAAGGGGATATGTTTTGGCAAAATTTACACTTTATAATGATACCAAAATGGTTAAAACATATCATTTAGATGAACCGGTTATTACTATCGGGCGTTTGCCGGAGAGTACAATTTCTATACCGGCTGAGGGTGTGTCGCGTTGTCATGTGAAAATAATTGAGGATGTCGATAAGACTCTGTTGTTGTCAGACCTTAACTCGTTAAACGGAACCTTTGTTAATGGTGTAAAGGTTAAAGAGAAAACTCTTGAGAATGGGGATAAGATTACTGTCGGTAATTTCACTATCGTTTATGAAACTGGCAACGTAGTGATGGACACAGCAGACCCTGCAGTGCAAAGCAACAATGAAGAAAAAACTACTCAATCGGGCAGTGAAGCTTGTGAAGGGTGTCCACAAGAGAGTAATCAGCCTGATAAGTCATCGCAAGCAGCAGATTCATCAAATACTGCAGTTTTCATTGATGTAGCAAAACGCATCATTTACAGGCTTGATCGTCCAAACCTGAGCATCGGCTCGGATGAGGGTGATGATATTTTTGCTTCCGGTTTAATGATCAGTAAAGCCTATGCTGAGATTGAATCCCGGGAGGATGGATTTTTAATATCTGTAAAAAAAATTGTGTCTAAAATGAAAGTTAATGGAAAATATGAAAAATCCCGGCTTCTCAGGCACAAAGATCGAATAGAAATCGGAAACAGTACATTTAGATATATGGAAAAAGAATAGATGAGATATGCCCTTATATCAGACATCCACGGTAACCTTGAGGCTCTAGAAGCAGTGATGGCAGATATTGATTCCTGCGATATTGACCAGGTGTTTTGCCTGGGAGATATCGTTGGTTATGGAGCAAACCCAAACGAGTGTGTTGAAATGGTTATGGAGCGATGTTCTGTAACAATACGGGGCAATCACGATGCCGCCGCCTTAGACGTCCTCTCGGCTCAGCAGTTCAATATCAATGCAAAAATTGCAATAGAATGGACCGCAAAGGAACTAAAGTCAAAAAACAAAAAATTTCTCCAATCTCTTCCTGTGCTGGAGGATATAAACGACACACTGACACTGGTTCATTCGACACCATATGAGCCGGATACGTGGCATTATATCTCTTCATTGGAAGAAGCGGCATTTAATTTTCAGTTCTTTCTGACACCAGTTTGCTTTATGGGACACACTCACATGCCTGCCATTGTAGTGATGGACAGGGATGGAGAAATTTTCGTGCATCAGGATAAAGAAATTGAATTTGACAAGAATACTGGCACCAGACTACTGGTCAATGTGGGAAGTGTGGGGCAGTCCCGCGATCGTAATCCCAAAGCGTGCTATGGGGTGTTTGATACAGAGAATGGGTTATTTTACTTCAGGCGGGTTGAATATAATATCGAAAAAACACAATCCAAGATGAGAAGAGCAAGAATGCCTGATTTTCTGGTCCATAGAATAGCTGAAGGCAGGTAAACACAGAAATGATTTATCTGCCAAGCATTTAGCAAAAAACATCTTGGCAGGTTGGGCATGACAGAAAATACCCCCTCAGTCAAGATGTGTCCTAATCGGCTTCAAGAAACCCTCCGATATTTTCACTTGAAACAGAGAACCGAAAAGGCTTTTTTGAGTTCTGATGAAACACTGAGAATCATTGCACTTATTGCCTCCCGTTTTGATCGTGCATTCAGATCATATAAACAGAAATTCCGGAATCGCTTGTTGCAATTCCGGAATTCGCTTGTCACTGAGTTGAAGAGCATACAGCCCCAGGTAGATAAGACGCGCTGTTAGTGGATTTTAAGCACAAAAAAAACTCCACATCCTTCTACCCTTAAGCCGTACGGGACTCAAACCCTTCTGTCACCGTTTGCCCTCTTAAGTGTGGGATAGCTTTTCCTGA
This sequence comes from Chitinispirillum alkaliphilum, assembly GCA_001045525.1. Taxonomy (NCBI): domain Bacteria; kingdom Pseudomonadati; phylum Fibrobacterota; class Chitinispirillia; order Chitinispirillales; family Chitinispirillaceae; genus Chitinispirillum; species Chitinispirillum alkaliphilum. The sequence goes on from LDWW01000014.1 coordinate 77,435, forward strand.
GATCTGTTATATTCCTGAAGAGACAGGGTTTTGTCAGATTTTTTCAGTTTGTCAGCTATTCCGTTCACTGCAGCAGCAGCTGCTGCCAAAGTCGTAATATAGGGTAGTCTGTGCTTGATTGCTGCTTTACGGATGTAAGAGTCATCATACTGGCTCATTTTACCCACTGGTGTATTAATGATCAGCTGAATTTCCTTATTGGTAATATAATCCAGAATGTTGGGCCTGCCTTCATGGAGCTTTTTAACCATCTGGCTTTCAACTCCATTTTTGTTGAGGTACTCATGTGTACCTTCTGTAGCCATAATGTTGAATCCAAGTTTTGTGAATTGTTTGGCAACATCGGCTAATATGGATCCTTCTGCTCTTGAGACACTTACAAGCACAGTGCCTTTAAGAGGCAATGCCTGATTTGCACCTTCCTGAGCTTTGAAGAATGCCAGTCCGAACTCCTCTGAAATACCAAGTACCTCACCTGTGGAACGCATCTCAGGTCCCAGCACAGGGTCTACTTCCGAGAACATTGGGAAAGGGAAAACCGCTTCCTTAACTCCATAGTGTGGAACAGATGATTCCTTCATATTAATTTCTGAAATCTTTTTACCCATCATGATCTCTGTGGCAATGCGTGCCATATACACATTACATACCTTTGAGACCACAGGCACTGTTCTGGAGGCACGCGGGTTTGCTTCAAGAACATAAACCGTATCTCCGGCAATTGCGTACTGCATATTCATCAGTCCAACAACATTGAGCTTTTGTGCTATGGTTTTTGTATACTGGCGAATAGTTTCAAGGTGTTTATCAGGAATGCTCACAGGAGGAATCACACATGCAGAATCTCCGGAATGAATACCAGCCTGTTCGATATGCTCCATAACAGCAGGTATGAACACTTCTTTTCCATCACACAACGCATCAGCTTCAGCTTCGATTGCATTTTCCAGGAATTTATCTATAAGAATAGGTCTCTCCGGAGTAACATCAACCGCAAGTTTCATATACTGTTTGAGCATTTCATCATCATGGACAATCTCCATACCTCTTCCACCAAGTACATATGATGGTCGTACCATGACAGGGTAGCCGATTTTACCTGCCACTTCCAGAGCATCTTCCTGGGATACAGCCATACCGGAAGGCGGCATCGGGATTTCAAGCTGTGACATCATTTGTCCGAAACGATCACGGTCTTCGGATAAATCAATAAGGTCCGGAGGTGTTCCGAGAATTTTCACACCGGCTTTTGCAAGCTCATCAGCGAGATTAAGCGGAGTCTGACCGCCGAACTGCACAATCACACCATCGGGCTGTTCCTGTTCGTAAATGCTCAAGACGTTCTCTACAGTCAGAGGTTCAAAATAGAGTCTATCTGATGTGTCGTAATCTGTAGATACTGTTTCCGGGTTACAGTTTACCATTACAGTGCTTATTCCCATGTCTCTTAGGGCAAACGCAGCGTGAACACAGCAGTAATCAAATTCTATTCCCTGACCTATACGGTTTGGCCCTCCACCCAGAATCATTACTTTACGTTTTTTGGGCGGCAGTTCAAGTGTGTTTTCAGTGTTTGTTGACGAGTAATAGTAACAGGCGTTCTCCACACCGCTTACCGTTATCTTATCGTAACCGAGCCTGATCCCAAGAGAGGTTCTCTCTTCTCTAATATCTTCTTCGGGCATATCAAGAAGTTTTGCAAGATACTTGTCAGCAAAACCCCACCTTTTTGCTTTTGTTAAAATTTCGGAAGGCAGTTTTTTCCCTTTGTAGGTCAGGATTTCTTCTTCTAGGTCAACAAGATCTTTCATCTGTTGTATAAACCACATTTTGACTTTTGTGACACTGTTGAGTTGTTCTGCAGTGGCACCTTTTCTAAGTGCTTCGTACATTAAAAAATGACGTTCACTTGATGGTTCGACCAGCATCTCAAGAAGTTCTTCTCGGGTTAGAGAATTGAAGTTTTTGGCGAACCCAAGACCGAATCTTCCAATCTCAAGTGATCTTACCGCTTTCTGGAAAGCCTCCTTGTAGTTTTTCCCGATACTCATCACCTCTCCAACAGCTTTCATCTGAGTGCCGAGCTTGTCTTCTGAATTTTTAAATTTTTCAAAAGCCCATCTTGCGAACTTAACGACGACGTAATCCCCTGAAGGCTTATAGCTGTCCAGATTACCGCCTTTCCAGTACGGGATTTCATCCAGTGTAAGACCCACTGCCAGCTTTGCAGAGATCAGCGCTATTGGAAATCCGGTTGCTTTTGATGCGAGTGCAGAAGACCGTGAGGTTCTGGGGTTAATTTCAATAATCACTATCCGACCAGTCTTGGGGTCGTGTGCGAATTGAGTGTTTGTACCTCCGATTACTCTTACTGATTCAACTATATCATAGGCGTGTTTTTGTAATCTCTTCTGAACATCTTCGCTTATTGTGAGCATAGGTGCGGTGCAGAATGAATCGCCGGTATGAACTCCCATCGGATCTACATTTTCTATGAAACAGACGGTGATCATTTTACCTTTTGAGTCTCTGACAATTTCCAGCTCAAGTTCTTCCCAGCCCAGAACCGACTCTTCGATGAGTACCTGGTTTATCATACTGGCAGCAAGCCCGCGGCTGGTGATAGTTCTTAATTCTTCAATGTTATAAACAAGACCTCCTCCGGTTCCACCCATTGTGTATGCGGGTCTTACCACTACAGGAAAACCAAGTTCAGAGGCGATCTTTTCTGCTTCCTCAACACTGTAAACAGCTTCGCTTCGGGGCATATCTATGCCAAGCTTCTCCATCTGCTGTTTGAAAATGGTACGGTCCTCACCGCGTTGGATTGCTTCAACATCCACCCCGATGACTTCTACATTGAATTTATCGAGAATGCCCTCATTGTAGAGTTGCAATGAGAGATTAAGTCCGCATTGCCCACCGAGGTTTGGTAATAAAGCGTCAGGTCTTTCCTTGTCGATGATGCGGGTAAGGGACTCAACATTCAGTGGCTCGATATATGTCGAATCAGCCATACTGGGGTCGGTCATAATAGTTGCCGGGTTTGAATTTACCAGGACAACCTTGTAACCCATTGAGCGAAGGGCCTTACAAGCTTGAGTACCTGAATAATCGAACTCACATGCTTGGCCAATAATAATCGGTCCGGATCCAATTATCATTATTTTTTCAATGTCAGTTCTCTTTGGCATGGAGACATACCACCTTTCATTTTTGAGTTTTGTGTAGTTTTTGTTTTGATAATTTTCTTTTCACAACCGGTCCAACAGTATGTACAGAGCTTCTCCGCAGGAAGATTTATTGCTTCAATCATATCCTGCAGATTTTGATAGATAAGACTGGTCAAACCCATCTTTTTGCGAATCGTTTCGATCATGTTGTGATAACGATCGGATGTTTCGTCCACATACTCTTCGATGGGGAAGTTATTACTTCCTTCGATCTCTTTTATAACCTTTCTTGTGGCCAGATCATCTTCTGACTTGGAGCGAGAGAAGTTGAGAAATTTACAACCAAAAAGAAGGGGCGGACATGCCGGTCGCATATGAATCTCTCTGGCGCCGTAGTTATAAAGTCTTTGAAGGGTATCTTTTAGCTGTGTTCCCCTAACTATCGAATCATCACAAAAGAGGATTTTCTTATCTGAGGTCAGTTTTTTGATTGGAATAAGTTTCATCTTTGCCACAAGTTCACGTACAGACTGATTCTGCGGCGTAAAACTTCTGGCCCAGGTTGGGGTGTATTTTACGAATGGCCTGCTGTAGGAGAGATTGGCTTTCTGAGCATAGCCAAGGGCGTGAGCAATCCCGGAATCGGGTATTCCCGCAACAAAATCCACATCCACCTTTTCCCGTCTGGCAAGAGCTGCGCCACAGCGGTATCGGGAGTGTTCAACATTTATGCCCTCGTAATCGGAGGCCGGATAACCATAATAGATCCACAGAAAAGAGCACATCTGCATATTCTCCTGTGGTGCAATACGCTGTTCGACCCCATCCTGTGATATAAAAACGACTTCTCCGGGACCAAGTTCTTTTACTACTTCATAATCCAGATTGTAAAACGCGCAGGTCTCCATGGTTATGGCGTAGCCGTTTTCACCTTTACCAATAATTACTGGTGTTCTTCCCAGCCGGTCTCTTACTGCATAAATGCCCTTTGGTGTCATGATCAGCATCGAAGAAGACCCCTCGATCTGCTCCTGAGCGTTTATGATTCCCTGTTCAAAATTTTCACCCTGATTGATGAGCATGGAGGTAAGTTCTGTAGGGTTGAGCCCATCACCGCTCATCTCAGAAAAATGAACTGAACGTTTGTCAAATGCGTTTCTGGTTAGTTCTGCAGTGTTTGCTATATGGCCTACGGTGATTATGGCATAGATTCCAAGATGGGATCTGATGATCAGAGGCTGATCTTCATAATCGCTGATAACGCCTATACCTGTTTTGCCATTAAATTTTGAGATGTCATCATCAAATTTACTTCTGAACTGCGTGTTTGAGATGTCATGAATGACCCTTGTATAATTTGAGCCGTTACAAGTTGCCATTCCACCTCTTCTTGTTCCAAGGTGACAGTGATAATCAGTCCCGTAATAAAGATGAGTTATGCAGTTTTCACTGTTCTTAGATACTACTCCGAAAAAGCCGCCCATGTAAATCTCCTGCAATTATTCTCTATTCTCAGTTGCTGTTAGTTCGCTTTAGATGTTCTACTCTTAAGTGCGGCACCCGCAAAGTCCCTGAATAAGGTGTGTGGCTTAACAGGGGTTAATTTAAACTCCGGAAAAAACTGTGTAGCGACAAACCAGGGGTGGTTCCTTAGTTCGACTATTTCTACCAGCATTCCACCGGGAGATTGACCGCTGATACGCATTCCCGCATTTTCAAATTGTTCTCGGTATGAGTCGTTGAATTCGATTCTGTGTATTTCAGAAAGTTCTCTTTTGTCGTAACTGTCCTTTGTTAAAGTATTGTCCTGAAGAATGTATCGGAAGGGTCCTGGTCTCATTGTTCCTCCGAATATTTTTTGTTTGTCACATGCAGAAGTACCTGAAAAGTTCCGCCAAGGTAAACACCTCTTCTGTCCATTTTTAGTACACTGTCATAAATACGTCCGGCTGTGAGGTTTGAGTTGCGATTTGTTTCGACTCCGGTAAATCTTGCATAATGCCCCTGTTCCAGATCTGTTTTTTCCCCACCATCCTTTACATATTCTTCTCCGTACTGGCAGGTATCCATAATTTTTAGGGCAATGTTCAAGGGATCAGACTTATAATGATTGACGACATTTACCGCTCTTGATTCAGGTAAAAGATCTATTGGTGCTGCTGTAATGCCTTTGCCAAGGGGTGATACAACCCCTCCGGTTTCGAAAATGTGTTTAGGCATATTCTGCTCCTGTTTTTTCGGTTCAACTTACGAACAGAGATTTGGTTGAAAAATCAGGGTCGCTTGTCAGGTTAACTCCTAATTTCCTCAGCCCAGCTTCATCTCCGGGTGTTGGAATATGTGTCATATGCACTTCACAGGTTTTCAGCTCTTTTAGCTTTGTCAAAGCCATTTCGGCAGCAGGGTTTGAGATTGCACTGATCGAAAGGGCAATAAGGGTTTCATCAAGATCCAGGCTCACTTTTTTACCTTCGAGAATCTCTTTTTTCAGCCTTGCAAGAGATTCAGTAATGTTTGGAGGCAGAAGATGCATCTCATCCGGTATGCCTGCCAATCTCTTTGTAGCATTAAGCACAAGGCTTGATGCAGCATGCATCAGTGGTGAGTTGTTTCCGGTAACAATTGTCCCATCCTGCAGTTCAATAGCTGCTCCACAATAAATCCCCTCATTGCCTTTCCCTTTTGCCTTGCCTTCCTTCGCTGCATCTCTTGCCGGAATCACAACCACACGTTCTTCAGGCTTTATACTCAATTCCCTAAGGATCAACTCAACCCTCTGAAGTGTGTCCTTTTCAATAAGGCCCATCGCGTACTCACATGCACATCTGAAATATCTCCTCAAAATTTCCTGTCTGGAAGCTTCCCTGACCGCCTTATCATCTGTTATTCCGAAAGCTGCCTGGTTTACCCCCATATCTGTAGGGGACTTATAGAAAGATTCTTTTTGAGTAATTTTTTCAATTATTCTTTTGAGTACCGGGAATGCCTCTGCGTCTCTATTGTAACTCACGGCACGCTCATTATATGCCTCAAGGTGGAAGTGGTCAATGAGATTGAAATCCTTAAGATCTGCAGTGGCGCTTTCATATGCAACGTTTACTTCATGTTTAAGTGAGAGATTCCAGATAGGAAATGTTTCAAATTTGGCATACCCTGACTGTAAGCCCCTTTTATGATCATGATAAAGTTGGGACAGACAGGTGGCAAGTTTACCACTGCCCGGACCAGGGCCAGTAACAACTACAATAGGCTTGGTTGTTTCGATGTAGGGATTTGCTCCATACCCTTCTTCACTAACAATGGTGTCAACGTCTGTAGGATATCCTTTGGTGAACTTGTGGATAAAGACATTGATTCCTCTTCTTTGAAGCTTGCTTTTAAATGCCTTTGCAGCAGCCTGATGTTCATATCTTGTAATCACAACTGCAGGGACAGAAATACCCCATTCACTGAGATCGTCGATGAGTTTCAGTGCATCGGAATCGTAGGTTATCCCAAAATCGGCCCTCACTTTTTTTCTCTCGATATCACCGGCATAAATACAGAGAATCACCTCGGCACTGCTCTTTAACTTTTGTAAAAGCCTCATTTTGACATTAGGATCAAATCCCGGCAAAACACGTGATGCGTGGTAATCGTAGAGAAGTTTACCGCCAAATTCAAGATAGAGTTTATGTTGAAAATATTTTACCCGTTCAGAAATGGATTCAAGCTGTTGTTCTAAATACTTGTCGTTATCAAAACCGTTGAGAATTGGCATAATTGTCCGTAAAATCTGGGAGCTGAATTTACTGAAAAAAACTCAACTCCACAATAGTTTTCTTGCTTAGAAAAATTTTCTTTATTCTATATCTTTGTCTGCTTTTGCTTCTGCATATTGCTGTGTTGTCTGATCTACCCCCTCTGATTTTTGGACCCACCCTGGTATTATTCCACTTGAGTTTAAAAGACGCCAGGTTCCTTCTGCGGCATTATTTTTAAATCCCATGCCAGGCTGTGTTACACTGGCGGTGATACTGGAAGGGTATTTACAGGCCACCTTTGTTATAAAGCCTGATACCTGTGATCCTGAAGCTTTGATATCTGTTTCATTGATTTTGTGTTTGCCGATTAGGGGAGTACTGGTCATGGTAACGAGCTGAGAAGAGAAGGAGGGGACGGTTAAAAATTCCTGATAACCGGTCATGCTGGTATTGAAGATAACTTCATCTACTGTTTCCCCGCTTGCTCCGAAAGACTCTCCTTCAAATATGGTTTCATCTTCCAGGGCTGTGTAACCTTTCAAGCTTCACCTCGCTTTATAATGGTATAAGCAAAATACTGACAACACTGATACTATTTCATTACGACACAACCTTAATAATGGTGTTGATACCCAAAAAAAAGATACCCTCCCCGTCAGAAAGAGGAGGGTATCTTTTTTTTATTTGAAATCATTACTTCCTACTCGAGAATAGGCTGAAAAACTGCCCGGTCGAAAAACTCGCTTTTGTTCTACACAAAATAATGTTTTGAGATTGGGAAGGTCAATGGGGAAATTGTTGTTAAATGTTTTTTTAGTACGCGGGGTGTTAAAATGTAGTTGAAAAGGTGAGAGCTAGGCAACAGTCTAAAAGTGTATTATCCTCTGCGCTTCCCTTACCCCGGATAAATAAGCTCCGTGTACCGTTCCCGGATACTCACTGCTGGTAGCTTCACCTGCAAAGAGAATGGTTCCAAATGGTTGAGCAAGTGTACTGTAGTCGGAATGGTTGGCGTTTACCGGGACAAAGGAATAGGAGCCCCTTGTTAAGGGGTTTTGGCTCCACCTGCTGATTGCAACATGGTTTGGTGTTTCGTTTATCTCTCCCATTATGAGTTCCAAAGTGGTTAGCATACTGTTTTTAAGCTGCTGATTTTCGAGGTATTCAATAGCCTGTGCGGTTTTGCCGTTTACCCAGCCTACAATAAGGCTGCTGTTATCATGGTGAATGCCTGTAAAAGATTTGTAGATAAGATCCCAGAAAGCAGGGAACAGCATAAAGTGCCCTGTATCCGGCCAGAATTTCTTTTTAAAGCATAGAATTGCTTTGTTTAGAACTCCCATTTCCAGAGCTCTGATCGATTCCGATTTTTTCTGCGGCAAAGCTGGCTCAAATTGGATATCGCCCTCTTTAAGCACTCCCAGTGGCACTGTTACAATGACATAGTTGCATTTATATACAAAATTTTTGGTGTGTATCTCTATACCCTGTTTGTTTCTTATCACTCCTTTAACAGTTTGGTTGAACCTTATATCTAATCCTTTGGCCAGTTGGGATATCAGCTGATCATACCCATTGGGGAACCATCTGTCTTCGCCATCAAAGTATTTGTCCTTCCCTGTCTGTCGTGCTGAGATTGAATCGGGATCAGCAGCATCAGTGAGGCCATTTCGTGCCACTTGTGCGTAGTAGGAATATTTTTGCTCTGTTGTGGCGAATTTGGGGGCTGTTTTGATCATGGCTTTGAGCAGGGAAATGTCTGTTTGTTCTCTGAGTGCAAACAGAGAAGCATCTTTTTGGTATGTGGAAAAGTATTCTGAAATATTTTGATTGATGTAGATGGTGTCCTGCTCAGGTGAAGAATAGAGAATAGTGTCGTGTTTGAATGGTAGTGTTTTTATCCCCATTTTTTCTGCCAGTGACATAATCGGGTTTCCTAAATGCCCATGTATCCACTGAGCTCCAAGCTCTACAGGATGCGTGAAAGACCGGTCTGTTAAAATCCTCCCCCCCGCTCTGTCTGAAGCTTCGAGAACTATAACTCTCATTCCAGAAAGAGACAGTATGTCAGCTGCTGCCAGCCCTGCGATTCCGGCTCCGATTATAGTTACAGTTTGGCTCATTTTTTACCCCACACACAAAACCTTTTTCAACTTCAACACTTATGCCATGAATTTTGGCATATACTGCTCTCACCCTGGTGCAAATCTGTTCTCCTCTATCATCAGCAATCAACTATTTTATGGTTTACTGTAGGAGTCCGGAGCTTTGAAAGGCTTCAGGAAACGAATCATAAAAAGAAAAGTGGAAATAAATGTTAGAACAGATTCGGTCATGTCTAAAGCAGGCGATTGAAGAGAAGGCTTTTCCGGGTGCAGTGGTGGGTATAAGTGTAAACGGGGAGCGCAGCTTTGTTTCAGAAGGGAGATTTACCTATGAACCAGACTCGAAAAAGATGTGGCGGGATGCGATCTTTGACTGTGCTTCAATAACCAAATCGATCCCCACAAGCGCGCTTGCATTACATCTCATTGACCATGGGATGCTTTCACTTTCAGACAGGTTAATCAGCTATGTTCCAGAATATAAAGGCTGTTTCAGAGAAAATATACAGATTAAACACCTGCTCACCCATACGCTTGAGTTTAATTTCAGACTGTCAGATTACAAAGAACTCTCCCCTTCAGAGATAATAGAGACCATTTTTTCGGTTAAACTGAAATCAGCACCGGGGGAAAATTTTTTCTACGCAAACGCCACAAGCATTCTTCTTGGTTTGGTGATAGAGAGGATTTGTGCTAAAAAGTTGCCCGAAATTGCTAAGGAAGTTTTCTTTAATCCGCTTGGGATGAATGAGACTACATTTTACCCCGATTCTCAAAACGAGAATATCGTGCCCACCGAAAGGGATCCCTGGAGAGGAAGAGAAATAAGGGGGGAGGTACATGATGAAAGTGCATGGGCTCTGCGTCCGGTTGTGATTGCGGGCTCTGCAGGTCTTTTTTCCAAAGCCGCTGACCTTTTAGCCTTTTCAGAGATGCTTTTGGCGGGTGGAACAGATGGCAACAGACGTTTCTTTTCAGAGAAGATGGTACGGTTAATGCAGACAAATCAGTTGAGCGGAACTAAAGGAAAGAAGACCGGTTTGGGTTGGGAGCTTGATCAGGAATACATGGGCAGAAAAAGAGGCTCGCAAACATTTGGCAAAACAGGTTTCACCGGAACTGTAATTGTGTGCGATCTACCGCGACAGGTATCTTTTGTCCTACTTTCAAATTTCACCTGGCCCTCACGAAAAAAGGACAGATCTCAAATCAACCGCATCAGGTCACAAGTTTCAGACCTCGTGTTCGATCTAGCCGAAAAACGACACACTGAAAGCCAAATCTGAAGAATTGTGGGCAGATTGTAAAAAAAAAAACTATATTATCAACTTTGCGCAGACTGGTTTCAATATAGTATCGATCATTTGTACCGAAAATTCTGATATAAATACAATGTCCTATAAGGAGCTTTTAAGAGTGAGTGACACAAATTTTTCCAAAACAATTGTATGTATTGGAGCCGGGTATGTCGGCGGTCCTACAATGGCTATGATAGCGGCTAAATGCCCTCAGTACAAAGTAGTTGTGGTCGATATCAATGCAGCAAGAATCGATGCCTGGAATTCAGAAAAACTGCCCATATATGAGCCGGGCTTGTATGATATTGTTAAAAAAGCACGCGGAAAAAACCTCTTCTTCTCAACCGATGTGGAAGGAGCCATAGAGGAGGGAGAGATCATTTTTGTCTCTGTTAATACCCCTACAAAAACGTTCGGAGAGGGGGCTGGTAAAGCTGCAGACCTCCAGTACTGGGAAAAAACGGCCCGCAATATAGTTAAGGTTTCCAAGACCGATAAAATAATTGTGGAAAAAAGCACTCTTCCGGTTCGTACCGCGCAGGCTATGGAACGAATTCTTAATGCAAACGAAAATGGCGTCCATTTCGAGGTGGTATCAAACCCTGAGTTTCTGGCTGAAGGCACCGCCATTGCAGACCTTCAAAATCCTGACAGAGTACTCGTAGGGTCTCAGTTAACCGAGAAGGGATTGAAAGCTCGTGATGCAATCGTAGATATCTATGCTAACTGGGTACCCCGGGAGAAAATCCTCACCAGTAATATCTGGAGTTCCGAACTTTCAAAACTTGTGGCCAATGCTTTTCTGGCACAGAGAATCTCATCCATTAACAGTATCTCTGCCCTGTGTGAAAAAACCGAAGCTGATGTCACAGAGGTGTCAAAAGCCATTGGGATGGATAGTCGTATCGGATCCCGCTTTTTAAACTCAAGTGTCGGTTTCGGTGGGTCCTGTTTCCAGAAAGATATCCTCAATCTTGTGTATATCGCAGACAGTTATGGTTTAAATGATGTTGCAAGGTACTGGGAAAGTGTCGTAAAAATGAATGAGTACCAGAAGCGCCGTTTTGTTAAAAATATGACCAGAGTCATGTTTAATACAGTTGCAGGGAAAAGGATTGCCCTTTTTGGCTTTGCCTTTAAGGCTGACACAGGAGATACCCGTGAATCACCCGCCATAGATGTAGCAAAACAGCTTATAGAGGAGTGTGCCAGTGTGGTGATCACAGATCCCCAGGCTCTGGAGAATGCCAAACTCGATCTCGGGCAATACGATTGTATAGAGTATGCCGATGATCCTTACAAAGCGGCCAGGGGTGCACATGCGATTGCCATAATGACAGAATGGGATGAGTATCGCAATTTAGACTATAAGAAAATCATCTCTGGGATGGAGCGCCCTGCATTTCTGTTTGATGGAAGAAATATTATCGATCACAAGAAACTTTTCGAGCTTGGTTTCAATGTTTTCCCCTTAGGGCAACCTTCTCTCAAGCACTATTAAATAAAAGGTGCGTGTTCCCGCTGAGGAATACGCACCCATTGGGTTCTAATTCCATTGTATTGTCGCCGGGTATTTTACTACCACCGCTGCATTAAAACTGATTTAGGGCCGAATTGAAGATCTTCTCTGCAATATAGTGCATTTCTGAATCACCGCTGTATTTTATTCTGGGCCAGAAAAATCCCCTCAGTCCATCACCTTTGGTTCGTGGGATGATATGTACATGAAGATGGGGTACACTTTGACTCACTTTATTGTTGATAGCGATGAACGTGCCCTGGGATTCCATGGCGTTTTCAACTGCTTTTGACAAAATCTGAAGCGTCGTGTAGAAATCCTTTTCCCATGGGGTGTTGGTTTCGTTGAGGTTTGAGATGTGCTGCCTGGGGATGAGTATGGTATGTCCCTTGAAAAGGGGCCTTTTATCGAGGAATGCCAATGATTCGTGGTTTTGGTATACGATATGGGAGTTGGTTTTTTTGTCAGCTATTGCGCAGAAGATGCAACCTGTCGAGGGGTTCATAATTTATTTACATTTTTTGTTGAGTAAGTCCATTATAAATATCGGGTGCAACTTATGTGCCTAAACAGGGATTTTACTGCTGTTTGGAAGCCATTTTTCTACAATGCTGGTAAGCCCCTTTGAATTGAATGGTTTTGATAAGTAATCATTCATCCCTGCTTTGGAATAGGCTTTACGATCTTCAGAGATAACATTTGCTGTCATGGCGATAATCGGAACATCCTGATTGACAATTTTCTCCTGATGTTTTCTGATCTTTATGGTAGCTTGAACTCCATCCAGCTTGGGCATCTGTATGTCCATTAGCACCAAATCAAAATGCTCTTTTTTCAACAAATCTATTGCTTCCAGTCCATCACTTACCAAAACAACCTCGTAGCCTTTTCTTTTAAGGATTTCTGCAGCCACTTTTTGATTTATCTTGTAATCCTCAGCGATTAGAATTTTCCACCCTGAACCGCAGGATGAATTTTTTTTATCTCCGGGCTTTGTGCCGCAAACTTTATCTTCCCTTTGACCCGACTTCTCCTTTTGTGATGATGTGGTGAAGGGAAGGAGAAAATGAAATTCCGATCCTTGCAGAGGTATGCTTTTAACCCAAATATCCCCTCCCATCAGATCAATTAATTTTTTGCATATAGCAAGCCCGAGGCCGGTACCACCATATTTGCGGGTAGTTGAAAGGTCAACTTGAGAGAATTCCTTAAAGAGCAGATCGAGCTTATCTTCCGGTATACCTATACCTGTATCGCAGATGGAGAAGTGAAGTACAAGCTTCTCCTTAGTATGCTCTTTGGGTGTTATGTTTAGAGTTATGCTTCCCTTTGGGGTGAATTTGACCGCATTGCTGATCAGGTTTAGGAGGATCTGTCGTAATTTAATCGGATCCCCTATTACAATTTCCGGAACAGAGGGATGGATAGTATAATTGAGAGAGAGATTTTTTGACCTGGTACGATGATCCATAAGTTTAAAGATATCGGGAATTATATCTTTAAATCTGAATTCCAGAAACTCCAAATTTACTTTACCCGCTTCTATTTTGGAAAAGTCAAGAAGATCATTAATTATAGCCAGAAGATGTTCGCTGCTTGCAACGATTGTTTCGAGAAAACTTGTTTGCTGAGAGTCAAGCTTTGTGTCGAGCAACAGGTTTGCCATACCCATAACCCCGTGCAGCGGGGTGCGGATCTCATGACTCATGTTGGCAAGGAAAAGACTCTTTGTGCGGTTGGCTACTTCTGCAGATTCCTTAGCACTCATTAACCTGTTTTCAAAAATCTCCCGTTCTGTGATGTCTGTGGAAATTGAGCCGATAAGTTGTTGATTGGAATTGATCGGTATTGGAAACAGAGTTGTTTCATAAACCTTTTTCTCTCCGTCCAATGGTGGTATCAGATCTTTTTTGGTGAAAGGTTTTCTCTTTTGGGTCAGAAGCTTAGTGTTAAAAAGGAAATTATCTGCTATACCTGGTGGGAACAGGTCTTTGAAATTTTTACCCATAATTTCCTGCTTGGATTTGCCGATAATCTCTGCGCTTGCATCTGAAACGAGCACAAATTTGCCTTCTTGGTCAAATATCGAGACAGGGCTGGGAGTATGTGAAAGGAGTGAGTTGATCAGTTGGTTTTTCTCCAATAACTGTGACTGAATTTTTCGGGATGCAGATATTTGCTCTATGAGTTTTTGGAGGTCCTTGATATGGCGATACTCATTGGCTATGGAGAGGATATTTATAATAAGGTAAACTCCAAAAAATCTTTTCAGGAAAAAATGATCATGGGCGTATAAATATCCCTGGTAATTAGGTGATACATATATAAAAAAAAGACACAACCCGAGATATGTAGCTGATATCAGGCATCCGCCACGTAAGCCTAAGAGGTAAAACGATGCGATTGGAACAAAATAACTCCAGTATGTGCCGGTTCCGGATACTCCTCCTGTAGCAAACAGGTAGAGAAAATAGGTGGATCCTGTTACAATCGTGGCCCATCTGAGAAAAGGGCGGTTTGGCTTAAGCAGAACCGAAATTGTCAGCCCCAGCATTGCAGCTCCAAGGGCAAAATCCACCAGCGCTACAAGAAGATTGGAGCTTAGGTTTTCCAACCCAAATACTAACCCGTAAATGGTACCCAGAATCAAAATTGTTACATGTACAACATGTCTGCTTTGGTTATGGGTGTTCAGGTAATCATTTGATATAGTATTAGTGCTGGTTTTGTTTTTCATAGTTTAAAGATACTACATATCGAAAAGAGTGTTAACTATTTTCACCTCTATCTTCTGCGTATTCACAATTACTATGGAAGATAATTTGATGATGAGAGGGACTTTATAATCGGTTTTTTTTCCACACACCGGACACTCCGGGCTCTTTTTGATCCTTACCTTTTGAAATCTCATTGTTTCTGCATCAAAGAACTGAACCGCATCAACCAAACATACTCCGGTTCCGGTTATCTGCTTTACTGCTTCCAATGCCTGGATAGAGCCTATTATACCTGCAACAGCCCCCAGTATACCAGCTTGTGAGCAACTCTGCTCAGCTTGTGGCTCAAGAGATGGGAATGCGCATCTTAAACAGCAAGACTGACCAGGCAAAACTGTCATATTTTGTCCGGATAACTGCAATACACCTCCATGAGAGAGGGGTATTTTGCTCAACACACAGGCATCATTAATCATGAGTTTTTTCCCTGTCGTATCAGTTGCATCAATTACAAAACTGTAACCTTCAATCGTCTGGAGAATGTTCTCACAACCAACTTTGAGGTCGTGGACAACAATTTCCACATCACTATTTAAGTTTCGGAGTCGGTTCGATGCTGATATGTTTTTGGGGCTACCAATATTTTGCTCCTCATACAGAATTTGTCTTTGAAGATTTGATATATCAACAGTATCAAATTCTGCAATACCTATTGTCCCAACACCTGCGGAAGCAAGATAGAGAAGAGCCGGTGAGCCCAACCCGCCAGCCCCGATAACCAAAACCTTTGAGTTGAGAAGCTTTCTCTGAGCCGAAGGACCAAAATCTTCAAGTATGAGTTGTCTGTTATACCTTTGGAGCTGTTTATCAGTGAGCATATTCATGGTTTTTGATGTCTTTGATGTTAGGGGTTGTTTTGTAATGAGAGGATAAAAATAATTGTTTGTTTTTGATGAGGGTGGATTTCTTCTGTTGTAGGGACGGAGTTGCTTTTTTTGCTTTGGAGGGATTGTTTCCTTGGGCACGGAGTTGCTTTTTTTGCTTTGGTGGGGATTGATTCCTTGGGGACGGAGTTGCTTTTTTTTGCTTTGGAGGGATCGTTTCCTTGGGGACGGAGTTGCTTTTTTTGCTTTGGTGGGGATTGATTCCTTGGGGACGGAGTTGCTTTTTTTGCTTTGGTGGGGATTGATTCCTTGGGGACGGAGTTGCTTTTTTTGCTTTGGTGGGGATCGTTTCCTTGGGGACGGAGTTGCTTTTTTGCTTTGAAGGGATTGATTCGTGTGACCTGGGGGGCGATGAGGTAAGTGGCATAAATTTTGCATTTTTTCACTTTTGTTGAAAACTTCACCCAAATTGCAGGATCAGGAAAATGGAATCCGGGGAAATATTACAAGAAAGCAAGCGACGATTTGATGCATTGTTTAATCGATCTTTGCTAGCCGTTTTCGTTTCTGATCTTAACGGCAGGCTTATTGACCTAAATTCTGCCGGACTTTCAATTCTGGGTTATTCATCTCATGAGATCAGGGGTGTTGATTTTTCCAGATTAACCGCTGGACCAGAAATGGCGAAGAAAATCAGGGCTGACATTGCCAAACTTATCAGAGTTGGTAGTCAGAAAGAACCGGCAGAATATGAGCTACAAAGAAAAGACGGAAGTAGGCTTTGGGTTGAGGTGTTGAGTTGTTTGCTGGTAGAAGATGGCAAGCCGTATGGAATAATTGGAACAGGTGTGGATGTAACAGAGCGTAAGCAACATGAGGTTCAGCTCCAGAATAGTAAAAACAACCTGAAAACTACCCTGGAATCAATTGGAGATGCTGTTATAACGACTGACATGTCGGGAAAAGTAACGTCTGTAAACAGGGCTGCAGAAAAACTCACCGGTTGGAGTGAAGAGGAAGCTGTTGGCAGAGATTTTGGGAATACTTTCAGGATAATCAACACTGCACATCGCAATTTGCAGATAAATCCTGTTGCGCAAGTGCTTTCACAAAGAAAAACCATAATATTCGACAAAAATACTCTCATGATTTCAAGGAGTGGCAGTGAATATTATATCTCAGATTCCGCTGCACCTCTTCTGGATGATGAAAAACGAATAAGAGGCGTGGTGATCACGTTTTCTGACAAAACAGAACTTTTTGGACTGATTCAGCAGTTAGAGGAAAGCAAGGAGAGACTTGAGCTGGTAATAGATGCTGCGGAAATGGGAATTTGGGACTGGGATATCAACAGTAATAGGGTCATTTATAACCAAAAATGGATAGAGATGACAGGGTATAACAGAGAAGATATAAAGCCGACTATTGATACCTGGAAAGAGTTGCTTCATCCAGAAGACAGGGGTAATGTTTTGAAAAACATGCAAAATCATTTACAAAATAGAGTTGCCCTGTTCCAGGCCGAGCATCGTATCAGGCAAAAAAACGGCCAGTATATCTGGGTACATAGTAAAGGGAGAGTAATAAAAAAGAGTGATGACGGGAGTCCAGTTCGGGCATGTGGCATAATGATAGATATCACTGAGCGCAAAAACATCTTAAGAGTGCTCGAGGATACCAATAGCAAACTCCTAAAAGCAAACAGGCGTCTCAAAAAATATGACAAACTGAAAACGGAATTCGTCTCCAGGGCATCACATGAGCTTCGTACCCCTATCACTTCGATTCTTGGCTACACTCAAACCCTGCTTGCTCCGGACATTGGTATCGATATTGATGAAAAAAGAGTGTATCTGAAAATAATCGAAAAAGAGGCGCACAGATTGAAAAAACTGGTCAGTTCATTATTGGATATTTCAAAAATTGAAAGCGGTCTGAGCAATGGACACAAAGAATTTGTTTCCCTGGATTCTTTAGTTCATGAGGTAATTGGAACACTTAATATAGATACTGCAAAATCTCTTTCGGTTAAGTCGGATGAATGGGGGGAACAGCCTTTTCGATGTCATAAAGAGCAGGTAAAAAAACTATTTGTTAATATTCTTGAGAACTCCCTTCGGTATGCTGATATGATAACTGTTGAGATATCAGGGAATAACAACAGAAGATATGTGACAATTAGCGACAATGGACCCGGAATCGACAAAAGAGAAAAAGACAGGATATTTGAGAAGTTCTATCGTATTCAGGGAGAGGAAAAACCCGGTAGTGGAAGTGGGCTTGGTTTGGCTGTGGCAAAAAACATTATCAAAGCGCACGGGGGTGATATTTATGTGGAATCTTCTCCTGGTAAGGGGACTGTATTTCATTTTTACCTCCCAGCCTAAAGAGATACTTTATCATCGGAATATAAATGTCAAAAAATGTTCTGATTATCGAAGATGAAAAAGTCCTTTCTGAACTGGTAAGAGTAAATCTTGTACTCAGGGGTATACCCGTAGAGACTGCCTATACCGCTCAGAGTGGGTTGGATAAAGCTTTCAAAATCCGTCCCGATATAATATTGCTCGATGTACGTCTGCCGGATTTCACTGGCTGGGAGGTTTGTAAAAAACTGAAATCTCAGAAAACTGATGAATGGAACCCTGTTATCGTTTTTCTGACAGCTGCAACCCAGGCCTCTGATAAAAAAACGGCTAAAGAATCTGGTGGTGATGACTTTGTAGAAAAACCGTTTGAAATGTCAGAACTCGTAAAAAAAGTTAAAGAGCTCCTCGGACCATAAACGCTGCTGCCCACCAGAAATGCTACTTTTTACCCCGTTACACCTCTTTGGGATCAAGTCTTTTAACTAAACCAAGGGATTTTATCATTTGGTTATCATTATCTATGCCTGCTCCTGGAGTGGTGAGATATCCACCAGAAACATACCCGTTTGCACCGGCAAAAAACATCAGACTCTGAAGTGTACCTAGATTG
The DNA here is from genome assembly GCA_001045525.1 of Chitinispirillum alkaliphilum. Lineage (NCBI taxonomy): Bacteria > Pseudomonadati > Fibrobacterota > Chitinispirillia > Chitinispirillales > Chitinispirillaceae > Chitinispirillum > Chitinispirillum alkaliphilum. The sequence goes on from LDWW01000014.1 coordinate 95,853, forward strand.
ACTTCACGTCCTCCGCAAACTTTTATGTTTTTCTGAGGCATAGCAAGGCGAAACATCGCAACTATTTTGAGAAACTCAATTGGTGATTCTTTGGGTGGGGAAATTCTGGTACCCGGAACTGCATTGATGAAGTTAATGGGTACAGTGTCTACATCCAGATCTTTAAGCTGATTGCAGAATTCAATCCGGTCATTCCATGTTTCACCCATACCGAAAATTCCACCGCAACACACTGATAGACCTGCATTTTTTGCCCCTTTGACTGTATTTATCCTATCATCATAGGAGTGAGTCGTGACTATTGATGGAAAAAAAGTTCTGCTTGTCTCAAGATTATGGTTATAGCATACCACTCCAGCTTCTTTAAGCATACGAAATTCTTCCTGGTTTAAAATTCCCAGGGAGGCATGTTTTTCTCCTTTGCATGAAGAGAGTGCCTGGCAGATCTGTGTTATCTCCTTCTTTTCAAGAGCACGGCCACTTGATACAACACAGAACGGAAACCCTTTTTGCAAAGAATCTTCACACTTTTCAGCTATCAGTGATGGGGACACAAGATCCTGTACGTGAATATTTGTATCATTATGTTGTGATTGAGAACAGAACGCACAGTCTTCACTGCACCCACCTGATTTAATGTTCAAAAGTGTACATGGATCAACATTCTCCTTATGAAAATGGCGGCGTACCAGATCCGATGCCGCAAACAGAAGCATTACCTTATCTTCAGGCCATTCTGCAATTAGTTTAAGATCAGAAATGTCAATTGTGTTTTCGATTGAACGTTCATACATTTGCTGTGATATTTTAAATAATTCCATCGCTTAGCCTCAAATTCATGTTTACAATCACCCTGTGCAATCGGATTATGGTTCCTTAGTTGTAGTATGAAAATACTTTCTTCACTTCATCAATGCAGGAAAGAAAAAACGAGTGCGGTCCTTTAAACTCCCGGTATATGCCATTAGCTATCCCGGAGAATACTACAGCCGATTCTTTAGGGATAATCATGTCTTCTTTTCCATGCAAAAAAATCGACTTGGTTTCAATTGATTTCACCGGATTCAGATCTGCTTGTTGAAGAAACAGAAGGCCATGGATCAGTTCTTCTTTTGTGTATTTGTTTTTGATTTGGGGTTTTGGTGGTAATCCACACCTCTCATGAAAACGGATAAGGGTGTTTTGGGGATCTTTGTTCATAGCGCTAATCATATTTTGCAATATAACAGGACGCATACCATGTTTGAAAAATGCAGTGCGGCAAAATGAAGGTGTTGCCGACAATAGATAAAGCAGAGCAGGGTTTGTTTTTTGTCCGATAGCCCAGGCTATCATTGCCCCTGTTGACCATCCCGCAATTGTGGATTTTTCTGGGATGGTCCCTATATGAGAAATCGCAGCATCTACCCAGTCTGCTTTTAGTTTTTTGCTGTCGAAAAGATATGGCATCAATCTGTTGATATCAACATAATGAGCGTTTTCTCCAAATATGGGTTTTAGTATTTGCGGTTCCACACCCCAGCCACCAAGAACTGTTACATTATCCATGATTGTTTTTCCATTCACACATTAGTCTGGTGATTTCCGATAGTGATTCTTTTTCCATGCCAAGGTTAAGTGAAAGGCGCACTCTTTCAGTTCCGGTCGGCACTGTAGGGGCGCGGACTGCGGGAGCAAAGACTCCATGGTCTTTCAGGTAGTTCGACAGAGATAATGCCTTTTCTGGAGTGCCGGTTATAACAGGAACAATCTGGGTTGTGGAATTGAGTGTATAAAACCCATGCCCTGAAAGCGTTTGTCTGAATTTGTCTGCGATGTTAAGTAACTTCTTCCCTGATCCCGGGTTTTCTCTGATGTGCCTTACAGATGCGAGGTTGAATGCCAGCACTGAGTGTGGCAGACCAGTTGAAAACACAAAACTTCTGGCATTGTTGATAAAAAAATCTCTTAAAACCGAATCGCCCGCGAAAAAACCACCAAGTCCTGCTACCGCTTTGCTTAGCGTGCTTACCCTGATGTGAATTCCGTCTGATGTGCCACTTTCTTCAACAAGGCCACTTGCCGTTTGCCCGAAAATACCTGTCGCATGTGCTTCATCAACCATAACCATGGAACTGTAATCAGAGGCGAGTTGGCAAATGTCAGAAAGTTTGGCTCTGTCCCCATCCATGCTGAAAACGGTATCGGTTACAATGAGTTTTTCTTTTCCGTTACATTTTTTAAGCTGGTTCCTGAGATCATCCATGTCATTATGTTTGTATCTGTGAACCTTTGCACCGGATAATATACTGCCGTCTATAATTGATGCATGATTCAAACGATCACTGAAAATATCACTGTGCCTTGAACAGAGTGAGGCAATTATTCCTGTGTTTGCTGCATATCCGGAATTGAAAACCAGGGAGGATTCACATTTTTTCCATTGAGCCAGCTCATGTTCAAGCTCCTCATATAACTTTGTATTCTGTCCAACCAGTCTTGAAGCAAGGTTACCGTGGTATCGGGATTGAACCAGTTTTTCAGCATTTTTAAGCACCTCACTGTTTTGGTGAAGAGCCAGATAGCTGTTGGAAGACAAATCCAGGTAAGCATGTTCGGGAAAACCGGGAATATGTCTGAACAGAGATGAACTCTTCCTTTTGCAGAGGTTTGAGATTGCTTTTTCAAATAGTGCTGGTTTCATCTGTTTTTTGAGTAGGGTACCTGGATTCTCTGTAATACTGGCTTGTTTGTAACGATTAATGTAAAATACTATAATAGTGGATTGAGTCACAAACTTAGCTGACTGCTGTTTTTCCACTTGGGCAAAAAAACGCACACTCATTTAATTTGTGTACTGTACATCAATTTACAGGGGAATAGAAGTGGCCAAAAAGCATCTGATCTTTTATATAATATTTTTTTTGCTGGTACAAACCGTTATTGCTGCTCCTGTTTTAAATGGATTTTTCATTCAGCCAACGTTGGGTTATGGTGTTGTGGGCTGGAACAGAAATTCAGAGTTAGTGTTTGATTCTCAGCAAAAGTATGATGAGTGGGTTAAAACTATGGCAGATATCGGTGCTGAGATACTCATTTACCAGTGGAGCACCCATCACCAGAGAGATCAGCAATGGTTTGCTCAGGCATGGGGGGCTCATGCCACCGCAGATTTTGCGTTCTACGATATAGGTGAAGGAATAATTAATGATATACCCACTCAAAGCTGGACTTCCCCCACTACCTGGCCCGGAAGTGATGTCGAACCTTTAAGGAGGGCGCTGGATGCCTGTGAGAAGAATGGGGTTTCTTTGTGGATTGGTCTGTACCTCAATGAGCATCCCGAGAGTTACAATTGGTGGGAGGCTGTAAGTAATTCAGATATCATGGCAAAAGACAGTGCGATTATAGAACACCATATAAGCAGGTCACTGTTTGTTATAGATGAATTGTCTGAAAAATTTGCAGCCCATCCTTCATTCGCAGGATTTTATTACAGCATTGAAATTGCCAATGTGGCGTTTATCCCCGAGAGAAACTGGCCATATCTTGCTCATATCCTCGATATTGTTGCACAGAGAGTTCATGAAAAAGCACCGGGAGCCAGGCTGTCAGTTTCACCCTTTTTCAACACTTCCCTTGCATCGGCTGAGGAGTATGGGAAAATGTGGGAGTATGCACTGCAAAATTCGGCCCTCGATGTGATAATAATCCAGGATGGTGCCGGGGTGGATCCACACACCTTGACTCAAAGCACTAATCTTATTTCTCCCTATTATGCAGCGGTTCGTGATGCAGCTATATCAGCGGGGACCAGTTTCTGGGCAAATCCTGAATCTTTTACAAATGAAGGCAACAGAATGAACCCTCAGTTCAGACCGGCTGATATCGATCAGTTTACCCGTCAGCTTGAAATAGCATCTGTCTATACTGATACTCTCGTTAGTTTCAGCTTTCAGTATATGGATCCAAACCCCTTCCACACTTTACCAGCTGGTTCTTATACACCACCAGGCTTGGATGAGGCAAAAGAACGGCTGCGTCTGTATAATGATTACAAAAGATATTACGAGTCGGTACATACAGGAGTAAGTAGTCCGGTCAAATCTGCAAAACACAGTGTAAATCGAAGGGGAAATGTTTTATCGGTTCACAGTCCATTTCCGGTGAAAGCCACCATAGCCTCTCTTTCTGGGAGAATTGTTGAGGTTTCAGATCTTGGGAGTGGAGAAGTCTATTATGATATCGGTGCTGTATTGAAGAATAAACCCAACGGAGTTTATGTTGTACAGTTTAGAGCAGGGGAGGTTCTTCATTCATTCAGGTTTGTAAATGGTAGAGTGAAGTAACACAACACTTACAAAGTATTCGGATTTGTTTAATAGAACTGTATTTGTATCAGCAGGGAGAAGAAATGTTGAACACAAAAAAGATCGTGGCGATAGCTGTCCTCTTTGTCGCTTCTGGGCTGACATCTTCTGCAAGGGTCAGAGTGGAAGGGAACAGGTTTTTCAGAGGGGATAATCAGATTTTCATGCTGGGAACCAATACACCATGGAACAGCTGGAATGAATTTGGTCAAAATTTCGATTCCGGTTGGTGGGAGAATCATTTTCGCAAGTTGAGTGAAAATGGTCTCAACAATACAAGGGTATGGATCTCCTGCAGTGGAGAGAATCAATCGCCGGTTATTTCTGAGGACGGATTTGTAAGTGGTGCGACAGTGCAGTTCTGGCAGGATGTAGATCAGCTCTTTCATCTTGCCAAACAACACAACATATACCTGATGGTTGCACTTATCTCTTTTGATCATACCCGAACAGATGGTGATTGGGGAGAGCGGTGGCGTAAAATGTATTCATCTGAGGAGAACAGAAAATCGTATATAGATAATTACGTCAAACCATTTATCGAAAGATACAGAAAAAATAATTATTTCTGGGCTGTGGATGTGGTAAATGAGATAGAGTGGGTATTTGAAGATCACGGAGTAAAGAGAGAATATGTTGTAGATCTAATTGCACGCGTTGCAAATGCGGTAAGAGAAACAAGTGATGGAGAAGTGCTCGTAACACAGGGGTTGGGTGCGGGGCCAAAATTTGGTTCTCCTGTATTCGAAGGTAACATGGTGAGTGATGATACATTGGGTAATTACCAGCCCGGAGCGCATCTTGACTTCTATAAAATCCACTATTACGACTGGCAGCGCCAGTGGTTTGGCTCACCATTTGAAATGGGACCTGGAGATTGGCAGATTGACTATAAACCCTGCATAATAGGGGAGTATGGTGCAAGCGGTGCTGCCGAATTTTCTCCTGAAGAGTGTTTGTTGAATTCTGTAAGTTTAGGGTGGCAGGGAGTGCAGCCATGGACTTCCAACGGGGTTGACGGCTACGGAAGTATAGATGAATTTGGTACCGTGTTTAAATTCTGGAGTACCCAAAACCATGAGTTGGTTTTTCCGCCTCAGACAGAAAACCCGGGACCCTTTACAATTGATATCCTGCAGTCTGAAGGTGGAATGATTAATGTAGACCCAGTGAAAAAAATTTATCAAAAGAATGAAAAAGTTATTGTTACAGCCTTACCAGAGGATGGTAATGAGCTGAGACGGTGGGGTGGAGGCATTATCTGTACAAGTACTAAATGCACTGTTGTTGTAAATGAAAATCTGACTCTGTCAGCGCATTTTGCAACCTCCGGAGACCTTATCTCAAATGGGTCATTCTATGATGGTGAGCTATTTTGGAGCCTTGGACGACATGGAGGAGCTGCTGCTGACGTATATGTGGATAGAGGAACTTTCTGTATCAGCATTGCAGATCCTGGTTCGCAAATGTGGCATCTTCAGTTAACCCAGGGCGGGTTGTTTCTTGAAGCCGGACGCAGTTATGAGTTTTCTTTCAGTACAAGGGCAGAATCAAATCGCTCAATGTATGTTGCTCTTGGTGAAGATGGAGGAAATTATGATAAGTATGCAGAGAGAACAGTATCCCTCACAGAAGATATGCGGACTTTCACTATTAATTTCATAACAGAGAAACCTGATTCCAATGTGCGTGTAGAGTTCAACATGGGAGCTGAAGCTGGGGATGTTTATTTGAATGATGTGTCACTGAGGTTTACAGATGTTTCTTCTGTCGTTAAGAACAATGTCAATCAAACATTTTTTGTTCCTAAGCCAATTTCAGGTTACCGATTTGAAAATGGATTACTTAAGCTGAAAGGTGTCAATGGTGACAACGTGTCAGTTGACGGGTATGCGTTAAACGGCAAACACCTTTTTAGCTGGAATGGAAAGGCCGTAGGCGAAAAGGTGAGTATACCAGTGAATGTTTCTTCTTTCAATGTAATGGTTATAAAAGGGACTGTCGATGATAGGGACGTGTATTTAAGAGTTATAAACAGAAATTAAGCAAATATGATTAAACCGGCGATCAACCTGCGTGAGTTTTAAGTTTTTAATCGCCGGTTTAATTGATGTAATTATACCTGTTCGTTCATTACCTCAATGATTGAGTCAAGTGTTGCTGAGAGCATTATGTCAATTTCTTCTTTTGTAATAATGAATGCCGGCATAAAATAGATACAGTTCGCAAGTGGTCGGATCAGTAAACCTTTCTCTCTTGCTTTGTTGCAAACCCTGTAAGAGAATCTTTCCTGAGGGGTATATGGTTCTTTGGTTGTTTTGTTTTTGACAATGTCAAGAGCACCCGCCATGCCAAGGCATCGCACATCACCTACACACTCCAGGTCTTTAAACAAAACTTCCATTCTATTCCTGAAATACTCCATAACCGTTGTTATGGAATCGGGAATTTGAGATTTAACCAGCAGGTTCAGAGTAGCACATGCTGTTGCTGCGGCAAGGGGATTGCCGGTAAATGTGTGGCCATGTTCAAATGTTTTGTTTGAGAGGTGATCACCGCAGAATGCCGCATGGATCTTTTCTTTTACCGCGGTAACAGCCAGAGGCATATATCCGGCAGTGAGCCCCTTTGCCAGACACATCATATCCGGAACAACTCCGGCATGATCGCATGCAAACATTTTACCCGTTCTGCCTAACCCCATAGCCACTTCATCGGCTATGGTAAGAATCTCATATCTGTTACATAGCTGGAATATTTTTTTCAGCACTTTTGGCGGATACATGCGCATCCCCACTGCGCCCTGAACCATTGGTTCAAATATGCAGGCGGCAATCTCTTCACCATGTGACTTAAGAATCGCTTCAAGAGAATCCATACATTCAGCATTGCAGGTGTTTTTCTCTTTGCCCGCAGGGCAACGATAACAGTAGGGAGAATCGGCGTAGTATTGCTTTTTAAAAGTGGAGTGGAAAATGCCATGATATCGTGGAATTGACCCTACAGAAGCGGCACCAAGCGTGTCCCCATGATATCCACCATCGAGAGAAACAAATTTCGTGCGGGATTTGCTGCCGTTTATCTGATGATACTGCAGGGCAATTTTCATTGCAACCTCTACAGAAGTTGATCCATCATCGGAAAAAAAAATCTTTTTCAGCCCCGGTGGCAGGAGCCCTCCAAGAACCTCTACCAGTTCCAGTGTTGCAGTAGAAACACATCCTGCCATGAGCACGTGTTCGATTTTATCGAGTTGATTGCGCACCGCAGATGTTATTTCAGGGTGATTGTGACCAAATATGCTTACCCACCATGAGCCGATCCCGTCAATGTATTTATCCCCATTCTCATCGTATAAGTAAACTCCCTTCCCTTTCTCAATTATTACAGGAGGGTTTTCTACAAAGTCTTTATGTGATGTAAATGGCATCCAAAGATGTTCAGAGAATTTCTTTGATATCATTACAAAACTCCTTCAATTTGTTGTTGTTGTTGCAGCCGAACTCTATCTCCAGAACCGGAGAGGGGGAGGAGTGTTTTCTTATAACTGATTTGTTATCTCTTGTTAAAAAGTTGTCCGGTTCACTGCGCACGTTGTTAATCACAGTGCCAGCTAATTTTAGATTGTTTTGCCGTAGGGTGCTTAAAGAGAGAAGTGTGTGGTTCAATGTTCCAAGATGAGGAGAAGTAACCAGTATAACCGGTAATTGGAGAAAAATCATAAGGTCGATCATGAATTGGTGTTCATTCAGCGGAACAAGTATTCCGCCCGCTCCTTCCACTACCACAAGATCGGTTTGACTGCATATTAGCTGTAAACAATGGCTGATATGTTCCAATGAGATGGACACAGACTCCAGGGAAGCCGCCAGATGAGGTGAGCAGGCCGGTTCGAATCGAAAAGGTACGTGGTATTTATACTCCTTTATTTTTACAGCCTTTCCCCGGAATACATAATCAGCATCAGGTGCTCTCAATATGCCGGACTCATCTTTTTCACATCCTGTTTGTATTGGTTTTACATATGATACGGTGGTTTGCGGGCCGGCGAATGTATCTGCCAACAATCGGCTTATGTAAGTTTTTCCGATATCTGTATCTGTGCCTGTAATAAATATCGCATTGCTTTTCATAGGTCTTTCCGTATAGCACATCCGGTAATAGCGTTGTAGGTAACAGGGACATATTGAGCGTCATTACTGAATTTTGATTCATAACATTTACAAAGCTTCAGAATGTCTTTTCTGTTTAGAAATCGTTCTGTTGTAGCGGTTGCCCCTATTGAACTTAAACTTTTTAGCACATGAAATGCAGAATCGTAAAACTCTGTATGAGTGTGATTTCTCACTGTTTCTGGACACAGGGAAAAACCGGCTTCGCTTATCAACTCAAAACTACTTTTTTCAGACAGAAAACTGACAGGATTTGAAATACCACACTCTTCTCTTGCTGAACTGAGTTCTCGGAGTGTTCCATGTGTGAAAATGGAGAAGATCAATATCCCTTTTTCTTTTAGGACGTTGGCTGCTTCATTTAAAATCAATTCCGGTGTGCTGGCCCACTGAAGCATGGATGCAATTACAGCCGCATCGAATCTGTTCCTTTTGAACGGCAGATGTTCTCCATCTGCTCTGACGCAAGCTGTTTTAAGCTTTTCAGATCTGTACCCGTTGATCATTTCAAGAGATTCAAATGCAATGTCAAGGCACACAAAAGTAGTGGCGCTGGGAAGGTGAGGGATTTTTGAAATCAAAGTACCTGGCCCGGAGCCTATATCTATCCATCGTTGATCTGGTTTGAGGTGCTTTTCAATAATATTACCCACAGAATCCAAAAGAATCGACTGTACTTTCGAATTTTTCCTATATCCGGAGGCTTTTTTACCGAAGCGCTTGGCTATACTTGATTTGTATGTTTTTTCTTTATTCATCTCTGATTGTAACGGTCCTGATTTTAATTCCTGTTAAAATACTTAATAGGGATGATTTCAACAATTTTTAAGGTCAAACAGCCGTAAAATCTTCTCTTCCGGTGTTATTGTGGTGCTCTGTATATATATTCTCATGTCTAAGGTACTCATAACGGTGTAGTGTTTTATTAAACCTCTTCAGGAGCCATGGGAGTGGTTGGGCATTTTTACAGAATAAAAATGTTTGGAATTTGTTTCATTATTTTGTTTTGTTTCAGGTATTCATTTCCAAATCATTCTAAAACTGAAAATACTGAAATTTTCAACCTGATAATAGACCAGGATTATGAAGGAGCCCGCAGGCTGACCAACGAGAGGTTAAGCGCTAACCCCCGTGATTTTGATGCCCTTTACTACTCCTTAACCATAGAACAGACCAAAATTCTTGATTATGAATCTTACTCCATAGAAGGAAAACGGTTTAACCGTTTTGCAGACAGCGTACTTAACGAACTTCAATGCAAAGCCGCTATGCTGAACGGGGAGGACTCATTGCGCTGCGTTTTCTATATAGCCAATATTTTAGGTAGTATAGGACTGACAGAGGCTAAGATGGGAAGTCGACTTGATGGAGCGAGAAAGGCACATGCTTCTGCTGCAATGTTAAGGGATATTCTCGATAAAAATCCTGATTTTACTGCTGCCAATCATGGCATAGGGGTGTTTGATTATTACTTGGGAAACAGTCTCAGTTGGGTTCCGTTCGTTGGAAACAGGGCTCAAAGAGGTCTTAAGATGCTCTGGGCTGCTTTGGATGCTCCCAGTCCTTTTAATTATGCGGCGAAGAATTCTCTTTGCTGGATTCTTATTGAAAAAGGTGAGTATTGTAAAGCAGACTCTTTGGCTTCATTGGTTCTGGAGGTATCACCGCGCAATTCAATATTTCTTAAAATCAAAGCACTTGCAGCACTTCGCTCTGGTCGCTACAATGATGCTATTCCATTGGCTGTACGGTTAATTGAGCTCTCTGAGATCAGAAACCCCATAAATTGGTCTGATTTGGTCACTGGTTATTATATTTTGGTTAAAAGTTATGAATATACAGGTAAGGGTGCACGGGCTTTGAAAAAATCAGAAAAGATTTTAACAACCGCTGTGCCTGATGAGTTTAAAAAGATTCCCCATGTTGAGCGGCAACTCGAATATCTTGAAAAGACCAGAATCACATTTCAGGAGTAATGATTGTGATTGAACAGGTTGCTCAGATTAAGTTTCAAAGGAGGGAAAGTAATTGTATTCTGCAGAATATTTCATATCAAAGCTGAATCTTGAAGAACATATAGAGGGTGGATATTTCAAAGAAGTATACAGAAGCAGCTGTAGATTTGCCGGTAAAGAATCTGTTTCTGAATCAGAAAGGAGTCTTTCAACATCGATCTATTTTCTTCTTAAAGGTAATCAGGTTTCGAGATTCCACAGTTTAAGATCTGACGAGTTATGGTATTACCACTACGGATCTTCAGTGATTATTCATATGATCAGTAAAGATGGGGTTCTTGAGAGCAGAAAACTTGGTCTTAACATGGAAAAAGATGAAAGACCCCAGATACTCATTCCTGCTGGTGTTGTGTTTGCGGCAGAAAATCGGGACAAAGAGATGTTTTCATTGGTAAGTTGTGTGGTTTCGCCTGGATTCGATTTTCGGGATTTTAAGCTGCATGGCAGAGATGAACTTATCGCAAGCTACCCTTCTCACAGTGATTTGATAGAGAGGTTTACCCGTGAGGGAAGTTGAGGAGAACTGTTTATCAGGATTTTTTCTGAGTGACATCGCTTTTTACCCATCTTTTCAACATCGAGAACATACAGTCTGTTACTGCTGCTCCGAAAACCTTCGGTGACCAGTGATCGTTACCACCTCTTTTCTTTGCCCATGTTATGCTTCCGATACTTCCCCTCGCTTCAAAATTGCCATCATTCAGAATCCGGGTTTTTGCGACAAAATGCGGACCAGGTAAAGAACTTAAATCTGTAGAGTCATGCAGAAGTATAAATCCGCCCGGTTTGAGTTTGGAGAGCCAGGTTAAATAATCCTCCATAACGTCCAGAACCTGATGGCTCCCATCAATAAACACCATTCGGGGCTGAGGATTATTCCAGTTTTTAACAATTTCTGAGGATTTTGAAGTGAGAATCTCAACCCGATCACTGACTTTGAATTTTTCGAGATTTCTTTTGAGATTCTTTTCTGTACCATACAGGTGGGGATCTATGGAATAGAGCTGCTCGTCTCGTGATCTGGAATTAAGTCCGGCTGCTATGCAAACAGTTGATAATCCGTTCATGGATCCGATTTCGATAACAGGACCTTCAAGAGGTGATTTTTTGGATATTTTGTGGAGAAATGCCCCTTCCTGGGGAAAAAGAAATCCATCTATGGAGAAAAATGCCCTGGAGAGCAGGGTACATTTAGTGAGAAGGAAAGTAAGAACAGTGTCCAATCCAATGCGTGGGACAGATCTTTTGTAGTGACCGGTTTTCTTGTATGAGCTGGTTTTCATAAGAATAGTTGTAAAAAGGGCTGTTTTTCAGAACAAGTTCATCTGTCCATAACGCTATTTATTTGCATGGAATTATATTAAGGTTTATATGTTATAATATAGAAAAGCTATGGGGGAGTTAGATATGTTTTATCGGATCGGATTTGTAATTATTGTTTTATTATCCATTTTTTATGCACACGGGAATTGCGGAAGGATAGAAGAAGTTACAGTCTACCCTGACCGCGCACAGGTTACCAGGGTAATTGATGTTACGGTTCAACAAGGAGATCATGTACTTGCCATCTCTGATCTTCCTTCTATACTGGATCAGGGGTCCATTCGGATTTCAGCACGAGGCCCAGGGGGGCTTACTCTTGGTGAGGTAAGGATGAGGCATCTTCACAGTGCAGATCTTGTTGATGAGAGGGCACGTCAAATTGAAACGGAAATCGAAAGTCTGAGAGATACCCTCCGAGAAGTCGAGTTACAAAAAGAATCATTCAATCTTCAGATGGCATTACTCCAGTCACTGGCAAAAAATCCAGGGGGAGAAGGGGAGCTGACGCCGGTCAAATGGGGAGCAGCTGTTGAGGTACTGGGGGAGAACTCTGAACTGGTAAACAGGGGTATACTTTCAGCTGAGAGAGAAATCAGAGAGCTTAACAGAAAGATCTCGGTTAAAAGGCGGGAACTCGATGATCTTGGTAGTCAGCAAAGGGACTATGTAGAGGCAATCATCGCATACAGAGCAGAACAGAATGGCCTGGCTCAATTTAGGGTTGATTATACTGTACCGCAGGTGTCGTGGGTACCTCGTTATGATTTTCGTCTTGATACTGAAAAATCAGAACTTGAACTTATACAATTTGCAGATGTACAGCAGAACAGTGGTGAGGATTGGGACAATGTTGTTCTGAGAATATCCACAAGTCGACCTGCACTGGGTGGAAAACTTCCGGAGCTCTATCCGTGGTATATTGATGTTTTGCGTCCCTCCCGTGATGCAGAACTTTCAAGAGTACCCAGTGCAAGAATGCTCAGGCCCGAGGAAAGAGGACTTTCACTGGAAATGGCTGCAGACCATAACCAATTTGCCGTGATAAGGGATGCTGCGAGTGTGGAAAGCCGTGATTTTGCTGTTAACTATCGTGTTGCCGGAAGGGTGTCCCTTCCTGGTGATAACAGTGTAAATAATTTTAAGCTGTCAAACATAGTTATGGAATCCAATATCAGCACCAGAGTGGTTCCAAAGCTTCAGCCCCTTGCATATCTTTACGCAACATCTGTCTATAATGGTGAGGCTCCGCTTCTTCCCGGGCATGCCACCCTTTATCAGGATGGAGTTTTAGTAGGCAGAGTAAGAGTGGGGAGAGGAGTGGCTGGTGACGAATTGTCAATGTCTTTTGGAGTTGATGAGAGAGTAGAGGTTTCTTATGATCTGATAACTGACAGAAAGGGCTCAGAGGGGATTTTACGCCGGCATAACCAGTTTAAAAGAAAGTATCTGATAACGATTAATAACCACCATAGACGTGAAATGGAGATTACTGTTCTGGATCAGATTCCAATTTCAAGAGATGAACGTATAAGAATTTCCGTTTCAGAAGAATCAGATACTCCTACCAGCTTCAATCTTGAAAACAGACCTGGTGTTGTGGCATTTACCAGTGTGCAAATGCCTGGTGAGCAAAGAAAAATCCGGTTTGGCTATACTGTAACCTTTCCTGAAAATCTTGAGGGCATTATCGGATGGTAGAAAACTGGTTCGGAATGGATAAATATTGTATTTGGACTAAAGACACATGAGACCTAAAAAACATCTTGGGCAGCACTTTCTTACAGCTCCTGCATATGCAGAGAAGATTGCAGATGCGATTCCATGTACCCCGGGTGAACGGTTACTTGAGATCGGTCCCGGATATGGTGCCCTGAGTATTCATTTAAAAAGGCGGTTTCCCGATTTCCACCTTGTGGAAGTCGATAAGGATGCGGTAGAAAGTCTTAAACAGAAGCTGGGAGAGGGGAAGTTTACTCTTCACCATGGGAATGTATTGGAGTTTGACTATGCTGAAGCTGGACTACCGCTACATGTAACAGGAAATCTGCCCTATAATATTGGTGCACACATTATAAAGAAAACTCTGCTCTATGGCTCGGATATTCTCAGTTGCACATTCATGCTCCAAAAAGAGGTTGTGCAGAGAATCGTTGCCCCTCCTCATAGCAAAACAAACGGATTTCTTTCGATATTTTGCCAGTTTTTCGGTAAAGTTAAACTGCTGTTCAGTGTACCTCCGGGAGCATTCTTTCCGCCTCCGAATGTGGATTCTGCTGTGTTTCAGCTGATTGTGGATAGGGATATTGAAAGTAAACTCCCCAGGGAACAGTGGAAAAAATTTTTCAAACTGGTTGATGTGGGCTTTTCTATGCGCAGAAAACAGCTTGCTAAGGTGCTGAGCTTACGTTTAGGCAGGGATAAGGCTCATTACAGTACTGCAATCAAACAGTTGGGAATTAATGAAAATGCCCGTGCTGAGGATCTGGATGTTGAATTGTGGCTTGAACTGTATAGGGGATTGGAGTTGTGAGAAGGTCGATTTACATATTGATACCGATTCTTTTGCTTGTGCTCTCATTCAAAATCAGATCATGGCCGCTTGAATTTGAAATCCCCCGGCAATCACATCCTGAGAGTCAGGAGCCTAGACTTACCTTTTCCAGTGAGAAAAATTACGAGAATGCATTCCGTAGTACAGACCATGTGTTGTGGCGGCCTTCGCTAAGTGAGTCTTTGACTTTTGAACAGAATCTCCAATTGGAAATATATAAGGACAAATATGATATTAGCAGTCAATATCTGGATTTATCAGGGGAGTTTTTAAAAAAGTCCAATGTTGATGGATTTCGTTACGGCTTTGACTGGGCTCCTGCGCTGAACTCTTTTCAGGGAAGAACCGCCGGTGGGCTTCTCGTTACTACCGATTTTGGTCCAGTGCTTAGCTATGAGTACAGGGGTGTACCGTTTCTGCTGAGAACGGGAATAACCGCACAGAGTAGTGCTGATACCTTGTACCCAGGGCTGGGCTTGATAAAAGAAACCGAAAACCATCCAGGGTTCTACGGGGCATTTCAGCTTGGTAATTATCAGAGGCCTTTTGTGGGGTACCCTGTTTTTTTTGAGGGTAGTGGTTTTGGAAGGTCAGTAGATGGGACCGGGATGGCAATTTTGGCTGGTAGTGTTTTGAGTGCAATTGAAATTGGCAGTGGAGACAGTATACTCCTTTTTTATGGAGATACCTTGTTCAATGGTAAAGAGGGTTATATAGGTGAGAGTGTTGAAGGGGTTACAATGATCAACACCCCGTGGAAGATAGAAAGAAACAGCCGGTTTAGTGCCGGAGTGCGCTTACAGGAGAGAGCGTCGTTGTCCTCTGCATTTTGGTATGGTTTTTCTCTCAATGATTTGAGATACCCCTCTGATGACAGAATGTGGGATGGACATCTGAAAAGGCATAATGTAGGAACACAGGTGGGCACTGATCCCGCTCTTGATTTCGGTATCTCAGGTGATTTCAGAATCGAATGGCGGGAGTTTGAAAGAAACCGCAGTGCTGTTGATTCTTCATTACAAAACCGAAGTGTGATGACGGAGTATAATCCAAGGCTTAATATTTCACTTCACGGAGAATTGCCAGTACCTGTTAGAGCCAGGTATGACTACATGGTCTCACGTGTACTGACTGAATTTCCCGTTCTACAGGCCGAAACAGCTCTGCGTAATGATCGCGACCGTTTAACCAGTTCTCATCGTCTGTCATTTTCAACTGAAGAGTTGTCAGGATTTGTGGGTGAACTATACGGAGAGCTTACTTATTACACACTCCAATTCCTTCGAAGCCACCAAAGCAGCAGAAACCGGTCAGAGGATGGCCAGCGCTTAGGGCTTGTTTTAAACTACGAGTCACAGTGGGGTATTGGAATTTCTGAACATATCAGTGCAGAAGCTAAGAAAAGTGATCACCATTTCAGGGAATTTCATACCCATCCATTTAATTTTAATCCACCCTGGTACTCGAGGGGTTTTAGCTCACTTACCGCGTTGGACTGGGTAATATCTGAGCTGTACGCAATAAGTTTACAGTGGAATAAAAGATATAGTGATTACGGATATTGGTATGGAAGAGAGTACATGGTGAATATGCCCGAGGACACGATTAACAGAACTGATTTCTATGCAATTGCCGGCAAATCGGTTATGCAGTCCCTGGATTTTTCATTCCTTTTTAGAAAGGATGATCTCAATGCGCAGTTAGGGGTCAAGGGTATTGAAATACATGACAGAATCTGGGATCAGGTTTATGGTACAGGAAAAAAAGGTTATATAATTGAACCATACATCAGAGCAAACAAAGCTTTCGGTGAATCTCTTGGTATGAGTTTGCTTTTGAGCCATACTGCAGTGATTGGCAAAACCGGATTTTTAGGTGAATCAGGAATATGGGATGTAAACCTTCTGTTTGAAGGGGGATTTTGATGAGGATCGTTGTTTTTTTGGTTGCGGCTCAGATCTTTCTTGGCTGTAATATGTTTAACCTTCTGGAGCCGGAATACCCCGACTCAGACGGATTGCGCTTTTCTGAGGATCCTTTCAACTTCAGCCAAATATTGGCCGGATCCGGAGAGCACCTTAAAACTCAAAATTACGAAGAGCTTTTTTCTGAAGATTTTTTATTTGAATCTTCCGCTTTTTCAGTTGTATATACGAAGGATAAACTGTTAGAAATTTTGGAGCATCTGACGGTTAATAGCTTTGATATAGAGTGGAGTAGCGGAGCGGCTAATTACAGGGGAGATGCGCTTATACTTTCCGGGGTAGAATACGATGTGTATATTAACGGTGTATTGAGTTATTCCGGAACTGCCGAGTTTCGTTTAATTAAAGGTCTTGAATGGAAAATCGAGCACTGGAAAGATATTCCCTATGATGAGAGCAATCCTTTTTTCAAATAGCAGATCTCTTTTTTCACTGTTAAAAAGAGCCGCCGTAGTAATGATCATGTTATGTATTTCATGCGATCAGCTTTTTTTCCCTCCAACAGGTGTGCCTAGTTCAGCACCCAGGATGCGCAGTACCCCTCAGGGGCTAATCGATCAGCTGATGAGGTCTTATGAGGAAAAGAGGGTTGATTTATTTGAGGATCTTCTCCCAAGAAACGGGACTTTTAGATTCTACGTATCATCTAATTTCGCCTCTATATACTCAACCCGCTCATATATTACCTATGAGCCAGAAATCGCAAAGTACAATTTTGTCGATGGCCTCACTCACTACTATTACTGGGGGCAGGCTGATGAGGTTTCCAGACACAGAAACCTGTTCTCACAAGTGGAAATGATCGAATTTTCTGAGCCGATAATTCATGATGATCTGGTATACACAGTTACAGAAGATAACGACACAACTCACGTTGAAGTACTAATGACAACAGGAGTGTTAAGGGTACATCTGGCCAATCAGATCTTTTCAACTGAAATCGAGCGTCAGGTGTTTTTTCTGGAGCGGGACAAAGAAGGCCTATGGGTCATTCGTGATTGGTTTGATCTTGGCAATGCCCCAAACTGATATTTGTTGAGTCAAATACAGGTGCGTATTATTTGAATTCAGACCTGTTCACTTCTTCCTGAAAATTCTGATTTTTTAATTGCGAAAGTATACTGATAAATAAATCGATCAATAGTTTTGATTTTCCGGGAAAAGCTGCTTTGGCACTGTTTAACAGTGCAATATCTTCAGGGTAAAATGAGCCAAGTGAAACAGAGCATGCCAGATATGTAATAAAGCCAGCTGAAACAGACATTGCTAACCCCAAAACAGAGGCATCCTTTTCAATTGTCAGCACCATTACCATGCTCATGATTATGGTTGAAAACAGAATTTTAAACAGCGGGACGAAAGGATAGTTAAGTTTCATTGTTCGGCAGGTGTATATAAGTCCTCCAATTGAGCCCATGAGGGAGATAGTTGCGTAAGAGAACGCAGCTCCAAGTGCACCGAAAGATCTGATGAGAAAGAAATTTATGACTATATTCAATACAGCCAGTATAGAACCATATTTGAAAATGAACTGCTGTTTCTCGTAACCGTAAAGTATGGCGGAGCCAGGCTGTGAAAGACTGGTTATTGCTGAGACGATAAAGATTATTTGCAGTACTCTCTGAGCTCCAAGGAATTCATATCCATACAGATATTTTATTAATTCAAACGACAGAATAGCACCAGCAGCACCAATAGGAAAAGTGAAAAATGCAAGATATCTGGTAGACAAATTGAAAACCTTTTTCATTTTTCTGCTGTCCCCGGATCCAAAATATCCCGACATTGCAGGGAAAAGGACTTTCCAGAAAGTTAACGGAAGAATTGTGACGAATTTTCGGGCCAGGTTGTAACCAAGATTGTAATAACCCAGCTCTACAGAACTGCTATACCGTCCCAAAAAGAAATTTTCACTTTTATCCCATACAACTTTATCACACATAAGGATCAGCAGAACGCTTCTATTATATCTACTGATTCTACCTTTAACCTCTTTGGAAAGTGGTGTTCCCCGGCCTTTGAACATACCTTCACGCCGAAGTACACAAAAATAAAAAGCTACGTTGACGAAAGAAAAGATAAGCATCACCATCATTAAACCGGGAATTCCTTTTCCGGTGTAAAGAACATAAGCTTTGGATGCAAATGAGAGAGGAGTGATAATAAGATTAGAAATTGTAAAGTATTCAAATTTTTGAATGCCTTCAATTGTTGCGGAAAATATTGCGGTTAGAATTCCAGGTACTATGCCTATAAATGCAAGCAAAAAGTATATAGACTCATTGGGAGTAAAAAAGAAATTTGATATGCTACTTCGAAAAAACAAGAGCAGAATCGTGATGGGAATTGAAAGGACAACTTCAATTTTCATTATGAAAAGTATTAATGGAAGACAATTTTTATCTTCATCTTTACCTTTGAATTCTGCGATGAATTTGGTCGTGGCATGAATAAGTCCCATACCCAGTATCCATACAAATGTACCGGTTACCCATAAGACCAGGTTGTATATACCATAATTTGATGGTCCGAGCTGACGGGCTACCCAGATTGAAATAAACCATGTTCCAAGCATCAGAACTGTATTGTTTATCAGAACCATCAGTGAGTTTTTTATTAATCTTTTACCTTCTTTAGAACTCACTTTTTGATCCTGTGTGAATAATTGTAAAAATCAAATGCTTTTTCATAAATAATCTTACTTTCAAATTTGGCACTTGTCTTTAGAGTGGAGTTTGTTCCTAGTTTTTTTACTAATTCAGGATTATCCAACATCTTTTTCATCATTAACAAGAGAGATTCAATATCACCAGTCTCAAAGAGAATACCATCTTCTTTGTCATTTATCATTTCTGTATATCCACCGCAATCTGACGCACATACGGCGACTCCAGAGGCCATCGCTTCCATGCAGGCATATGGAAAATTTTCCCATAAAGAGGGGAAAAATGCAACAGATGATTTCCTCAGATAGGAAGGGATATCGTGATGTGGAACACCTGGGATCCATGTCACATCATTCTCCAGGTCATTAACTCTTATCAGTGATTCAATATAGTCACCATACTTTTCTTTGTTCGGTAATACACCAAACGGACGCCCGATGAGTAGAAGTGGAGGTGGTGTTCTTATTTCCTTTAAACGAGTATAGGCTTGTAACAGTATATGCACACCTTTTAAATACTCTACTCTTCCTGTGTAAATCCAGTATTTTTTCTCATTTTTGCCCTTGAAATCATTAGTTTTGATGGGGTTAGGATACACTGAGATATTTTTAAGGTGCCATTCATTTCCCAAACGTTGAGCCAGAGCCTTTGATGGTGAAGAGACACGAAAGGAATTCATTGCAGTATATTTTTCGAGATGCATGCTAAAATAAATGTCAAGTATATGTTCTTTGATATTGTCAATTTTTCTAATCATCGCCCATGGGGTATGAAGTCTGGTGAAGCAGGGAAGATTATTCCTTACGAAATAAAAACCTTCAGCTCCGCATTCAGGAAATTCGATTACATCCAAATCAATAGAAGAAAAAACGTTTTTGTAAGCTAACCATGCACTCTTTGCCCATGCAAGACGGTTGAGAGTATGTGGGATTGTCTTGTAACATAGTTTCCTGAATAAGTAAAAGGCTCTGTGTTGTGGTAATGCATATGGTAAAACAGGTATCCTGTATATTGTCACACCGTTTTGAATTTTCTTATACCCAGTGCCTGTTTCAGATCTGCTGATGACGTAAACATTATGCCCATTAGATGCAAAAATTTCTGAAATGTACTTAACATAAGTTCCTATGCCACCATATCCGGTTTCAGGTGGGTATTCACTTGAGATATAAAGTATATGCATCTGTTTGTTACTTTTTTCTGTTCATGACTGATTGGAAATATGATAAATATTCTGATACAATATTTTTAGAAGAATGAGATTTTCTGACATATCTGTAGCCATTGTTCCCTAATCTCTCAGCAAGTTTTCTGTCTGACACGATCCGTTTTATATGGTCCACAAGAATATGTGCAGAGGAAAGAGGGAAAAGTAACCCATTTACCTCATGCTTTATGAATTCTTTTATACCAGTTGCATCAGAGCCAATTATCGGTAAACCGGCAGCCATTGCTTCAAGAAGTATATTGGGACAGTTATCGAACAGTGAGGGTATAATTAGTGCGTAAGATTCTGTATACAAATCAAACAACTCTTCCCTTTTAATATGTCCGAGAAATTTTACCCTACTCTTTTCTTCATCAGATAGTATGTTTTCGATTTTAATTTTGTAGTTAATATCGTTATGACAGGTCGTTTCTCCTGCAAATGTTAAGCGTATGTTTGAGTCGCATCTGAGGATCTGCTTAATACACTTTACAATTATGCCAGCTCCTTTTCGATGTTCCAGCCGACCTGCAAACAGCAGATTGAATTCGTTTTTATTTATATCGGACTTTCTCTGCTGAGTTATATCTATCGGAGTTTTTATGATCTTAATTTTACCTTCTGATAGTTTGTATCTGTTTTTAAGCCAGAGCATGATCGAGTCCATAAAACAAACGTATGCATCAGCCCTTTTAATTGCTTTGGCTTCAAATCTGTAAAGCTTCTGACGGGTGTTGTCAGTTGTGTCTGTGTTAACCTCATCCACCAATTCGGAAGGCATACAGAAAATCACTACAACCGGAAAAGGGAGAGGCTTATATAATTGATGGGCCATCCCTCCGTACTCAGGCACAAGTACTATGTCAAGCTCTCCTTTGGCGTATAGATCAATCAGTATGTGACGAATTTGTCTTGCATGCCCACACTCCCAGGCAATAGCTCCGTTTCTAAAGAGATCTGTTACCTTTTTGGGAAAAGATGGTGCCTCATATTCGTAATGTACTGTTTGTATTGAAGGCAGAAGTTTTCCTGGAACAGTCCCTTTTCTAAGCAGAAGAGTTACATGGTTACCGTTTTTGGCAAAAGAATTTGCTAATGTGTAGTTTAAGCTCGCAATACCCCCGTGTGCACCGTTGCAGTTTGGATATTCTGAATTCACAAGGGCTATTTTCATGCTTTTTGCTCTCATGTGGATGTGGCGGATAAAACTGAAATAACATATATAGCTTCATACTACAATGATTTCACTTCAGTGTTAAATAGAAAATCATAATCTGATATGAATTATATACCAAAACCTTATACGGGGTACCGCAAAACAGACGTAAAATTATTTCTGTTAAGAATCTAAACAATCTTACCAGGAAGACCTGATTTTAACTCCTTTATTTCTAAGCTGATTTTTAATTTCACTGATCGAAAATTCTCCATAATGCAGTATGGATGCGATCAGAGCGGCATCGGCTTTACCTTTAGTCAGAACATCGAATAGGTGTTCTGGTTTTCCTCCGCCTCCGGATGCTATGACCGGAACTCCTACTAATTCAGCAATTGTACATGTCAGTTCAATATCATAACCCTCCTTTGTACCGTCTGCATCGATTGAGTTTACAACCAGCTCACCGGCTCCAAGTAGTTCCCCTTTTTTGGCCCATTCAACGGCATCTACACCAGTATGAGTTCTTCCACCATGGGTGACAATTTCAAATCCGGATGGAATTGTTTTAGATTTGGAAACTCTCAGCACATCCATAGAAAGCACTACAGCCTGAGAACCAAGGATCCGTGATGTTTCATTCAAGAGATTTGGGTTTGAAACTGCAGCAGTATTGAGATTAATTTTTTCAGCCCCGGCCATCCGCACATTCATGCAGTCATCAACTGTACGCAGCCCCCCCCCTACAGAAAATGGGATAAAGATCTGTGATGCCACTTCACTGACAAGCTCTATCATTATGTCTCTTTTGTCGCTTGATGCTGTGATGTCGTAAAATACCAACTCATCAATACCTTCTTCATAGTATTTCTTAGCAGTAGTAACCGGGTTTCCGATATCTTTGGTATCTACGAATTTCACACTCTTGGCCAGATTACCATCACGTACATCAAGACAGGAGATAATTCTTTTGCTTAACATCGTACCCCATTCCAATTTGAAAAGTTTTTGAGAATCATTAAACCGGCCTTACCGCTTTTTTCCGGGTGGAATTGTGTCGCGATCAGATTTTTGTGCCCAACTATGGTTGGGAAATTAATTCCATAATTACATAATCCAATAATTTGTTCATTGTTGTTTGGAACAGGGTAAAAGGAGTGCACAAAATAGAACTCATGCACATCTTTGATCCCCTCAAAAACCGGATGTTGTTGAACCAGTCTAATTGAGTTCCATCCCATATGCGGTATTTTTAGATCTGAATTTGGTAGTTTAAATTTGGGGCAGTTTCCTTCGATAAGCCCCAGACATTGAGTATTGCCCTCTTCTGAATGGGATAGAATTATCTGTGTTCCAAGACATATCCCCAGAATTGGTATTCCTTTGGTGAAAGCATCTTTAAGGGTTTTGTCCAAATTTCTTTGTTTAAGAAAGCCCATAGCGGCAAACGCATGCCCAACACCGGGAAAAATTATGTGATCAGCATCGAGAATCTGCTTTGATTCGGATGATATAAGACAATCGATGTTTAGGTGTTCAAGAGCTCTTTTGACAGAAATAAGGTTTCCAGCACTGTAGTCAATTATTGCGACCATTCTCATCCTTAGGGTGGAGTAGTGGTAAGTTGTGTTGTTTAGAAAAATAGATGTTTTTCAGGGGTTTGGACAATAGGGGACGGGGTTGCATTACATGGGCAGGAATTTGGGTGGAAATAGTGGGGACGGAGTTGCATTTTATAACCTCATTTTTTTAAAATCATATTGCAGTATTCCTACATC
>LDWW01000015.1 GCA_001045525.1 Chitinispirillum alkaliphilum
CATGTTCGTCAGCTTATCATAAATCCATTCAGGGGTTACAGTGAAGCAGAACGCAATATAATGGACCCCGGCCTGATTGAAACAATCAAAGAATTCGCCAGCATTGATGGTGCTTTTATAGTTACAGGAGATGGCATAGTGTTATCGGCCGGAAGCTACCTGCGTCCCCAGCTCAGTGCCAGGGAATTGGAGCTTTTGCCCGGAGGGTTTGGAGCACGACATGCCGCAGCAGCGGGTATTACAGCATGCACCAATTCACTTGCTATAACCATATCTGAATCAACCGGAATGGTAACTCTGTTTAAGGGTGGGGTAATGATGATGTCCTTGTCAAAACCGGTGGTTAGAGACAAAGAAGCGGTGCAGAGGTATGAATCACTTTAAATATAGAATCCATTACAGTATGACTGCTATACTGAGGTGTTTGCCCATTTATCTATAAAACGAGGAGTAATTATGCAAAAGATTTGGTATGATGACCGCTTTCTGTCAAAAGATATTTCCTCAGATGAACTCAATAGATACAACCCCGCTTTGACCGATGCACTAAAAAACCTGAGAGAAAAATCAGGCCCCGGAAACGATTTCCTCGGATGGCTTGATATCCCATCCAAAACAGCCCCTTCCCAGCTTGCTGCAATAAATGAGAAAGCAGATGAAATCCGCTCAAAGGCAGATGTTCTTGTATGTATTGGTATCGGGGGCTCTTACCTTGGGGCAAAGGCTGCGATAGAATTCATGTCTCCCTCCTTTGAGGAACTCAGAAAGCCACAAATTCTCTTTGCCGGTCACACTATCAATTCGGATTATCTTGCAGATCTGCTCGAATTGATAAAAGATAAAGAGGTCGCGGTAAACGTAATATCAAAAAGCGGAACAACAACTGAGCCCGGGGTCACCTTCAGAGTGATCCGCAACTGGATGGAGCAGCGTTACGGAAGAAAAGAAGCTGCATCGCGGATTATTGCTACGACTGATCCCGCCCAGGGAGCTCTCAGAAAACTGGCCAGGGAAGAAGGCTATTCCACATTCGATATACCTCCTGATGTTGGGGGGAGATTCTCTGTTCTCACCGCAGTGGGACTATTCCCTATAGCTGTTGCGGGTATAAACATCACCTCACTTATTGAAGGCAGCGCTCAGGGGGCCCAGCTTTGCAGCAAAGACGGAGTTGACAGTAATATGGCTGGGCGCTACGCGGCAGTGCGAAATATCCTCTTCAGGAGAGGTTACACAACTGAGGTTATGGCTACATTCCAACCACAGCTCCACTACATCAATGAGTGGTGGAAACAGTTGGCAGGAGAGAGTGAGGGTAAAGACAATACAGGCATTTTCCCTGCCGGACTCGACTATACTACCGATCTTCATTCCCTTGGGCAGTGGATGCAGGAAGGGGTGAGGTCAGTATTTGAAACATTTATGATTCTGAAAAACACCAATTCCTCAGTTAAGGTACCAAAGTTTTCTGATGACAGTGATGGTTTAAATTACCTCGCAGACAGAACGTTTGAGCAGATAAATGAAAAAGCTTATCAGGGAACTCTTCTCGCGCACCTGGATGGTGGGGTTCCGGCCGCAACTCTGATGCTTCAGGATCGTTCCGAGCATACTTTGGGCCAGCTGTTTTATTTCTTCGAAAAGGCTGTCGCGATCTCAGGATATATGCTTCGTGTCAATCCCTTTGATCAGCCCGGAGTTGAGGCATACAAGAAAAATATGTTCGCTCTTTTGGGGAAAGCCGGTTTTGAAAAACAAAAAGAGGAGCTTCACAACAGAACAAAGGATATAAGCTTATGAAATCGTTCAGAAAAATTCTGACCTTTTCAACCCCGCACAGACGGGATTACATAAATATCACTCCGGATGTGGAGTCTGCACTTGGCGAAAGTAATATCAGGGAAGGGCTATGTCTTGTAAACGCAATGCATATAACTGCAAGTGTGTATATAAATGATGACGAGCCCGGGCTGATCAAGGATTATGACGATTGGCTTGAACAGCTCGCACCCCATGAACCCATTTCAAGGTATCGTCATAACGGTGCTGAGGATAATGGGGATGCCCATCTTAAACGTCAGGTTATGGGCAGGGAGGTCGTGGTCGCTGTTACCGACGGGAAATTGGATTTCGGACCATGGGAGCAGATTTTCTACGGTGAATTTGATGGGCGCAGACCAAAAAAGGTTATGGTTAAAATCATAGGCGAGTAAAGAGCCATTTCTAATGAAAGGTTATTTTGATATATCCTGACATCCAAGAAGTAAAGAAAGCTGCCAAAACCCATACTGTGATCCCGGTGTGCAAAACTCTTCTTGCAGATACGGAAACACCAGTGTCGGTGTGGATGAAATTATTCAGAAAACAGCAATACAGTTTTTTGCTGGAGAGTGTGACAGGGGGAGATAAGGCCGCCAGGTATTCTTTTTCAGGAGGTAATCCCTATGCTGTTTTCAAAGCAGACAAAAAGGGCTGGAGCTTTGAGGGACCTGAGAAGATAGAGGGTACGGGTAACCCGGTTGATTTCCTTAAAACTCTGTTCATGTTGTATCGACAGGCACCGGTTGAAAATGTCCCAAGGTTCTCCGGAGGTGCTGTGGGGTATTTTGCCTACGATTCTGTCCGGTTTCATGAATCCATTCCGGATGAAAATCTCAAAGATGATCCTTTCCATGATATCTTTTTTGGCTTCTATAAGGATATTGTTGCTTTTGACAATAAGGAGCACAGAATTGTACTTATCAGCAATATCATAATAGCCGATAACGATACTGCCATTGAGGATCTTTACAACGAGGCGATTGCCTCCATCGAATCAATGGAAAAGCAGATTTATAACTCCGTAGTTTCTACCGATGTGTCGATTGGAGAAGCTGGTGAGATATCCTCAAATATTGACAAAAACATCTTTTCACAAGCTGTGGAAAAAAGTAAAGAGTACATAAAAGCCGGTGATATCTTTCAGGTTGTACTCTCCCAAAGGTTTTCCCTGAGTGTTGATGCCGATCCCTTTGACCTGTACAGAATGCTTAGAGTCGTAAACCCGTCTCCCTACATGTACTTTCTCAATTTAGATGATACCTCAGTTGTAGGGGCATCTCCTGAAATGTTAGTCAGGGTTGATCAGGGAGAGGTTGAGACCAGGCCCATAGCAGGTACAAGGAGAAGAGGGCGGGATGAAAATGAAGATGATGAACTGATCAGGGAGCTAAAGGCTGACACCAAAGAAGTGGCAGAACATGTTATGCTTGTTGATCTGGGCAGAAATGATGTGGGACGTGTATGCGAGTATGGCAGTGTTGAAGTTGAAGAAATGATGCATACAGAAAAGTATTCCCATGTCATTCATCTTGTAACCAATGTTAAGGGGAAGTTGAAAGAGGGCATGGATGCCTTCGATGCCTTCTTCTCATGCTTTCCTGCCGGAACACTCTCAGGTGCTCCGAAAATCAGGGCAATGGAGATTATCGATGAATTGGAGAGTGTAAAAAGAGGCCTGTATGGCGGGGCACTTGGATATATTGATTTCAGCGGAAACATGGACACGTGTATCGTTATCCGCACAATCGTTTACCATAAGGGAAGAGCCTATATTCAGGCCGGAGCCGGAGTCGTAGCAGACTCCAATGCTGAACGGGAGTACCAGGAAACTGTAGAGAAGGCCTCTGCGTTGTTTTCATCCATAAAAAGAGCTGCCGAAATAGTAGGGAATTAAACGACAAGTATTTTATTTCGGCAAACGGAGTGTGTTATGCTTTTGATAATTGATAATTATGATTCCTTCACCTTTAATCTGGTGCAGTATTTCGGGGAATTATATAAAGGGGATATTCAGGTCTATAGAAATGATAAAATCAAAATAGCTCAGATCGAAAATCTGAACCCGTCGGCAATTGTTATTTCACCGGGACCATGCACTCCAAGAGAAGCAGGGATATCGGTTGAGGTTATTAAAAAAATGAGTCGCAGTGTACCGATCCTTGGCGTATGTCTGGGGCACCAGTCCATAGGGGAAGCTTTTGGTGCAAAGGTTATAAGGGCTCCGTATCTGATGCATGGAAAGACTTCTCTTGTAAAACATAATCAGGAGGGCATTTACAAAAACATTCCTGATCCCTTTACCGCAACCCGATATCACAGCCTCATTCTCGAGAGAGAAAATTTCCCTGAGTGCCTCAACATTACAAGTGAAACCGATGACGGATGTATAATGGGTATACAGCATAAGGAACTGCAGGTTTATGGTGTGCAGTATCATCCCGAGGCAATTCTTACCGAGTATGGTAAGGTTCTCCTCAATAATTTTCTTCAACTCGCCGGAATGACCTCCGCTCAGAAGGAATAACAAATGAATGAAGTACTGACAAGAATTCTGGAAGAAAAAAAGACCGAAGTCCGGATGCTCAGGGACAGACGCTCCGGGTTCAATGGACGCAGTGATACAAAACGGGGGTTTGTTGAATGTTTTAACAAAACAGACCGCTTGTCCCTTATAGCAGAAGTAAAAAAGGCATCTCCCTCAAAGGGGGTGATACGGGAAGATTTTGATCCTGTGCAGATAGCCCTGAACTATGAAAAATATGGCGCTGATGCTGTATCGGTTTTAACGGATGAAAAATTTTTCCAGGGACATGAGGAATTTCTCATTTCTGTAAGGGAGAATATCTCTCTTCCGGTATTACGTAAAGATTTCATCATCGACACTCTTCAGGTCGAACACACTGCGGCGATAAATGCCGATGCAATGCTTTTGATTGCTGCGGCACTCGGTGATTCTCAGCTGAAGGATCTCTATCAGGCTGCTGTTGAATGTGAATTGGACCCGCTTATTGAAATACATTCTCTTGAAGAACTCGAGCGGGCAATGAAACTGCAGCCCCCTGTTATAGGTATAAATAACCGTGACCTGAACTCTTTCAAAACAGATATTTCTGTCACTCTTGAAATTGTCAAAAATATTCCTTCCGATATTCCGGTAATATCTGAGAGTGGGATTCATAGTGAAGAGCAGGCTTGTAAGCTGATGGAAGCGGGAGTCAGGGGATTGCTTGTGGGTGAATCTCTTATGCGCTGTAATGATCCGCGCGATCTTATGACAAAACTCTCAAGCGGAAAGGCCGGGGTATAATGCCAGTGCGCATAAAAATATGTGGTATTACCAGGTATGAGGATGCGAGAATCGCCGCTAATCTTGGAGTCGATGCATTAGGGTTTATTTTCTACCCGGGTAGTCCACGATTCATAGAGCCCTCCAGTGTCTCGGAGATAACCAAAATGCTGCCTCCCTTTATCTCAAAGGTGGGAGTATTCGTAGATGAAGAGTTATCGGTTGTAGAGCAGATCGCAAGGGAGTCTGGCATTGACACTGTACAGCTGCATGGTTCAGAATCACCCCGGTACTGCGACTCTGTTTCTTTACCTGTGGTAAAGGCTTTCTCGGTTCAGCCAAACTCCGATCTGGAACTTCTCTCTCAGTATAACGTGCAGGGATTCCTTCTTGATACCTGGCGGGATGGGCAGCGGGGCGGAACCGGAGTGACTTTCGACTGGTCTATAGCGGTGAAAGCCTGCGCTCGTTATAAAAATGTAATTCTTGCGGGTGGGCTGGGCCCTTCAAATATTCAGGAAGCCCTGGATTCGGTAAGTCCCTATGCTGTGGATGTAAACAGCGGAGCTGAGATCAGTCCTGGGGTGAAAAACCCGCTTAAGTTAAGAGATGTTGTAAAAATTGTCAAAGCCTGGAAAGGTGTTTGAAACACCGGCTTAGAAGTCCAGAGATCTAACCTGTTATATGAATAGTCGCCCCATTTCTCTCTATATACATGTACCCTTCTGTGTAGATAAATGCAGATACTGCGATTTCTATTCTCTTCCCTACAAAAATGAGTATGCAGACTCCTATGTGTTTGCTTTGACACGTGAGTGGTCATTGCTTGTTGATAGGAAAAGTATCGACGGAAATATAAGTACCATATTTATGGGGGGAGGGACACCTTCACTGCTAACCGAAGAACATTGGGATCAGCTCAATGAGGGTTTGTTCTCCAGGCTCAACCTCAGAAATCTCAGGGAGTGGACTCTGGAAGTCAACCCTGAGACATTTTCTGAAAAAAAGGCTGCTTTGTGGAAGCGTATGGGTGTAACAAGGCTTACGTTTGGAATCCAGTCCATGAATAAACGGGAGCTCAGTGTCTGCGGCAGAATTCATACAGAGAAAAAGGCTCTTGAAGTTCTCTCTCATCCAGTGCTCCAGGAGTTTAACTCCACCGGGGCTGACGTTATGTTCGCCTTACCCGGACAAACCCAAAAATCTCTTGAACATACGCTGAGAAC
Source organism: Chitinispirillum alkaliphilum (assembly GCA_001045525.1). Lineage (NCBI taxonomy): Bacteria > Pseudomonadati > Fibrobacterota > Chitinispirillia > Chitinispirillales > Chitinispirillaceae > Chitinispirillum > Chitinispirillum alkaliphilum. Next base: position 6,334 of record LDWW01000015.1, read on the forward strand.
CGTTTTATCCTGCAGGGAAGTTAATCATCTGTCAGCCTATGAGCTCACCCTAAACAAAAGTACCCCTTTTGGGAAGCACCGTAAGATACTGCCTCTGCCAGAGGAGGCTGTATCTCTGAAAATGTATAAACTAATATGGGATATTTGCAGCGAGTATGGTTTGGAGCAGTATGAAATTTCAAACTACAGCAGAAAAGGCCATCAATCGGAGCATAACAAGGCATATTGGAATCACTCTCCCTACATAGGGCTTGGCCCTGCGGCTCACTCCTATGTGCACCCGTTGCGATGGAGCAATACAAACAATCTGGAAGAGTATATCAGTAGTATCGGTACTGGTAAGCTGCCCATAAGTTTTTCTGAGGAGATTGGCCCGAACGAATTGGCTTCTGAGATGATATTTCTGCGGCTAAGGAAAAACGAGGGACTGGATGAAATTGAGTATTTTGAAAAGACCGGTTACAGGTTTGCAGATGGAAACAGGGTGTCTTTGCTGAGGAGGCTGTCATCTGAACAGATGATCCTGCATGAGGGCAATCGGTGGATTCTGACCCGAAAGGGGAGGCTTTTTGCAGATAAAATCGCATCTGATCTAATGTTTTAATTTAACACCAGAAAACTAACGGACAGAGCATTACCTGTGTGGAAAGTTAGAAAAAGGAGTGTTGGCACCCAGGGCTTATGTTAACACTAAAAAGCTAAGGAATAGAAATATATTCTGGTCGAACGAACTGTCTTCGCGCAGCCCCATAACGTCGCAGCCGATCCCGCCGAGTGGCCGTCAGTGCTCTGTTTCTCCGTTTTCCATCAAAAATGATTATATTTGCCAAAATTTCCACTGTATTCGCCAACCCGAGGGTATATATTTGCTTGATTTCCACTATATTTGCCTCCCTGAGGGTGTATATTTGTCCCGATTTCCACTATATTTGCCTCCCTGAGGTGTATATTTGCCCCGATCTCCACTATATTTGCCTCCCTGAGGGTGTATATTTGTCCCGATCTCCACTATATTTGCCTCTCGGAGGTGTATATTTGTCCCGATCTCCACTATATTTGCCTCCCTGAGGGTGTATATTTGTCCCGATCTCCACTATATTTGCCTCTCGGAGGTGTATATTTGCCCCGATCTCCACTATATTTGCCTCCCTGAGGGTGTATATTTGCACCGATCTCCACTATATTTGCCTCTCGGAGGTGTATATTTGCCCCGATCTCCACTATATTTGCCTCCCTGAGGGTGTATATTTGCACCGATCTCCACTATATTTGCCTCTCGGAGGTGTATATTTGCCCCGATCTCCACTATATTTGCCTCCCCGAGGGTGTATATTTGTCCCGATCTCCACTATATTTGCCTCTCGGAGGTGTATATTTGCCCCGATCTCCACTATATTTGCCTCTCGGAGGTGTATATTTGCCCCGATCTCCACTATATTTGCCTTCAGAGTGTGTATATTTGCCCGATTCTCACTATATTTGTCTCCCGGAGGTGTATATTTGCCCGATTTCCACTATATTTGTCCCAATCAGACCACATTTATCATCGTAAATCAGCACTTACTGCTTTTTTGATTACTATCTTTGTTAACCATCTGGTATCTAATCTGATTATGTAAGTTGATAAGTTCGGCCCGGTATTGCCGGTCAAAGTTAATAACAAACTGCGCCGGAATAGATTGTAAATCTGCTAAAGTAGTTTTCTCTGTTTTGAGGCATTACGTATTTTTGAGGAGTTAAATTAATCCAATGGAGACAATTTTATGGCACTGATTCTTGATGGTAAAGCATTGGCAAAATCAATGGAGAAGGAAATTTCTCAGAGAGTTGCAAGCCACAGGGAAAAAACCGGCATCACTCCTGTATTGGCAACTATCCTTGTTGGTAATGACCCCGCTTCTGCGACCTATGTCAAAATGAAAGGGAATGCGTGTGCAAGGGTCACCATGGAATCTAAACGGGTAGAGCTTCCTGAAAACACCACAACCTCAGAGCTTTTGGATGTTATCCGTTCCCTCAATAAAGACCCTTCAGTGCATGGAATACTGCTCCAGCATCCGGTACCTTCCCAGATAGACGAACGTGAGGCTTTTGACTCAATCGATCTTAAAAAGGATGTGGATGGGGTTACCTGCCTTGGTTTCGGACGTATGTCCATGGGTGAGAGCGCATATGGCAGTGCAACTCCTGCGGGAATTATGAAACTGCTCGATCATTACAATATTGCGCTGGAAGGTAAATCTGCAGTTGTAGTGGGCAGAAGCCCGATTTTGGGTAAACCGATGGCTATGATGCTTCTCAATAGAAATGCAACGGTGACAATCTGTCACTCCAGAACCAAAGATCTGTCCGAAATCATTAAAAGGGCTGATCTGGTGGTTGGCGCTGTAGGTAAACCGAAATTTATCAAAGGTGATTGGATCAAAGAAGGGGCTGTTGTTATTGATGCAGGTTATCATCCAGGTGGTGTGGGGGATGTCGATCTGGAAACAGCCGCACCGAGATCTTCTGCATACACCCCTGTTCCCGGTGGTGTTGGGCCTATGACCATTTCTACCCTGATAAGCCAAACCATGGATTCTGCAGAAGGGTCCGTTTCCTGATCTGCCTCTAAAATCAGCCCTCTGACTCCGGAGGGCTTTTGCTTAACTCCTCCACTTTACTTTGGAGCTGTTCTATCTGTCTTTGCATTCTTTCAAATTCATGAAGAATCCAGCCGGTCATCTCGCCATGAATCCTTTTGTAGATCTCGGTATGAACATCAGGCGCATGAGCATTTTCCTGGCCTGATTTGACTTCTTTCTCTGAATGTATAGCTTCTGGCTGATCTTCTTTTTGCGGTTCTGGTGATTCTGTCTTGATGCAATTTGAATTCCTGCCCAGAGAGAAATCAGGACCGTGATTTGAACTCTCTTCTGAAATTGTTTCTTCCGGCTTTGTTTCTGGCTGAGGCGGGTATGGTTCCCTTTTCTCTGATTGAGAATTTAATTCTTTGAGCTTTGTTTTGTCCTCATCTGAGAAGCGTTTCAAAGGGTACTCTTTTGGCGTTTGCGGTTTGGGTGGTCTGTTATAATAGAAACGTTTCTGTTTTGCGGGTGTTTTTTTTCTGATGATCAGAATGGTTAGGGTGGTGAAAAATGCAGTTATCAAAATCAGCATCAGATGTCTGATTTCAGATTTACGTTTTGTTTCACCTGCTTCAGCAGTAATTTGGGTTTCTGAATCCTTTATTTGTTTATAATCTGAAGATGTTTTTTTTTCAACGCTATCTGCTGAAGCCGCTTTATCCTCAGCGGGAGCTGTGGTTTCCTTTTCATTTTTCTGCTCAGTTTGGGTTTTATCCATGTATGTAATTACGCTCACCTGTTCAAACCCTTTTATCCTGAGGGGTGTTTGTACAGGATCGGATGGCCTCGCCCAGTCGTGTGTTCTGAAAAACGGGGTGTTGTCTACGTTTATCTGAAAGGGCTTATCATTCTCTACAAGTGCAAACAGTATGGCCATATCTATTTGTACCGCCATTGCTCCGGCAAACTCCGTTCCTGAAATCAGTGGTCGCGCCCAGAAAAGATTTTCTGCACCATCCGACTCAATAGTACTGTAATAGCTGTCTTTGTTCTGGGATACAGCCTGGTACCAGTTTTGCCGGCTCATCAGTCTGCCTGCATTGGCTTGTGTTTCCCCGGCACGTATATCGTAGGTGGTTATTCCCTGGGAGTTTGTGATAATTATTCTTCTAATCATGCGGTTATTTCTCATAAAATCACTGAGGAACACAGTGACAGAGTCACGTTTAGTCGATTTGATGATATCGTTTTTTGATAGCGTGGCAATTGAACTGTCCAGGTTATGGAATTTTTTATCGATTCTTTCTGAAACAGGCATGGAGAGAGCATTTGTATTGAAGGCTGTAAAGATGAGGCATAGCCACAGGATTTGCTTTGGAAGGATAAATGTGTTACTGTGTGTTTTACCGTAATTCATTGATATACTCCGGGCTTTGTGTCGTTCTCAATTGGATTCCCAATTCTTAAATATATAAACATCGCACTGTGATTTGGTAGTTGTGATGGATTTAGAGGGGATAAATTGCTGTGGCACAAAACTTGTTTTGATATTGTGGGAGAGCAGGGAAAGGACAGTTTCTTTTGTTTTTGTAGAGGAGGTCATCATGAAGCAACTAAGTGGTCTTGATTGGGCAGCACTGGTTATACTGATTATCGGTGGAATCAATTGGGGTTTGGTAGGCTTTTTCACTTTCGATCTGGTTCAGGCCATATTTGGTCCTCTAACTGCCATGTCTCGCATAATCTATGCCCTTGTAGGTATATCGGCTATTTATATTGCAGTAATCTCTCCGGGCTTATCCCGAAAAACCGCGCCTCGGAGGGAGGCTCATAGAGGAGTCCATCAGCCTACCTGAGGATTTATACATTTTTCCTCTGTACCGGCTCTGTTTTTCAGGGCCGGTAATATTTTTTTCCTGATTTATACACTATAAGCTGAACGGCATACCTTGGCGGCTTATAAAACGCTTGTTGTCACGCCATCCGGGACTCACCTTCACATGAAGTGTTAATGATACCGGTACACCCGTTAGTTCCGATATCTCTCTTGAGGCCGATCTCTTTATTCTGGAAATAAGTGACCCCTTTTTCCCAACTATTATGCCACGTTGTCCCGTGGTCTCAACGTGTATTGTAGCTATTATCCAGTGGCGCTCCTCTGATTCCCTGTAAGATTCAATCTCCACAAATGTAGCATGAGGAACTTCTTCTCGTGTATTGAGTATTATCTGCTTGCGGATAATTTCTGAAGAGATAAATCGCATGCTGGCGTCTGTTAAACTGTCTTCATCAAAATACTGAGGACCGGGATTTATGAACGGTTCTATAGAGCTGATAAAGATGCTTTTGGCATCCTTTGAGATGGCTGACAGAGTAATGGACGGGGTGTCTTTAAATATCTGAAACTTGTCATGGAATTCCCTCTTTTTCTCCTCTGCGGAACTGCACTTATCAGACTTGTTGAAAATTATAAGCTTGGGTAAACTACTGGATGCAATTATTTGGGATACTATTTGCTCCTCTTCACCAAAGTCTCTGGAGAGATCAACAATGTAGCATACAAGGTCTATTCCACCTTCATTAAGAACTGCTGAGGCTTCTTTGATCATAGCTTCATTAAACGCATGCTTTCCTTTATGTATCCCGGGAGTATCTACAAATATCAGCTGCATGGACTCGGTTGTGTATATTCCCCTGATGTTTTTGCGTGTGGTCTGCGGCAGTGCGGTAACAATCGAGATCTGCTCTTCGAGAATGCTGTTCATTAATGTGGATTTACCGCTGTTTGGTCTTCCGAGTAATGCAATAAAAGCGGATCTGAATTGGGGGCTGTTATTCATATGATTATCGTTTCGTTTACAGGTTGTTTGGATTGCCAAAAATTTGTACTATTCAGTTGGTTAAAAATAAAAACCGGCATAGGCACAAACGCCTTAAAAATGCCACAAAAAAATTTTTGAACCCAACCTGAACACCGACGACTTGCCTTCATGTGCCTTGGTGCAAATAAAACATCCCTTCAATAAATCTTACCTTACCATGAACGTAATAGATTATTGATCTCAATCAAAAAATTGTATTTTAATAGACTCTCGTTACCAATCGAACGTAATCGCTCAAAATTTTTTCCGCTCGAAATACTGACCAAAATGAAAAAACGAAAATCACTGCCCGCAGCTCAGAACAGAATTACAATAGAAGGCGCATCCCAGAACACTCTCAAAAATATTGATCTGGAAATCCCTCTCAATAAACTGGTGGTAATAACAGGTGTAAGCGGCTCCGGAAAGTCTTCCCTTGCTTTTGATACCATTTATGCAGAAGGACAGAGAAGATATATTGAGACATTCTCATCCTATGCACGACAGTTTCTCGACAGGATGGATAAACCAAAGGTCGAACGGATCACAGGTATTCCTCCCGCTATTGCAATCGACCAGACAAATCCTGTGAGGACATCCCGCTCAACAGTGGGTACAATGAGCGAAATAAATGACCACCTTAAGCTGCTCTTTGCCCGCACCGCGGATCTTTATTGTTCCGGTTGTGGCAAACAGGTTAAAAGAGAAACAGCTTTGTCAATTTGTGATCATTTGTTGGAACAGGAAAACGGAATGACTGGTGTAGCTGTACTTATCACTTTCACTGTCACTGTTCCATCCAATTTTGAAGAATCTGAGGTGCTTGAAATGCTTCAGGCGCGTGGATATTCCAGAATTCATTCCAAATCAAAAAGCGGCATTGAAGTGATTCAGGACAGGGTTCATCTCGATGCTGAAAACCGGGATCGCATCATCGAAGACATTGAGCATGCTTTGAGTCACGGCAAAGGAAAAGTTGCGATTTACCGTATCGGTGACGAAAATGCTGAGCCCCTGAGGTTTTCCTCCGGCCTCCACTGTGCTGATTGTGACATTCACTTCAACGACCCTCTCCCAAACCATTTCTCATTCAACTCACCACTGGGCGCTTGTGAAAGGTGCAGAGGTTTTGGGCGCGTAATCGGAGTTGATTATTCACAGGTGATTCCTGATACATCAAAAACACTCGCAGGTGGGGCAATTAAGCCCTGGCAAACTGACAGCTACAGTGAATGCCAGGATGATCTTGTCCGATTCGCAAGAAAACGTTCTGTACCTTTGGATATACCCTGGAGAGAGCTTCCTGAAGAGCATAAGAGATGGGTGCTTGAAGGAGAAGGCAGTTGGGAGGATGGGTATTGGTATGGAGTAAGCAGATTTTTCGAATGGCTTGAAAGTAAAAGCTACAAGATGCACATCAGGGTTTTGCTATCACGTTACAGAACCTATAAGCTGTGTCCGGAGTGTGATGGGGCGCGGCTGAAACCGCAGTCCCTGATGTGGCGTTTGGGAAAAGAGAAGGGTTATTCGATACATGAGATAATGACTCTTTCTCTAAGGGAATGTTTTGAGTTTTTTCAGGGCATGGAGGTTGATTCCGGTGATGAACCTGTTGTGATAATTCTCAAAGAGATTAACACAAGACTGGGGTACCTTAATGATGTGGGGCTTGGGTATCTGACGCTGGATCGTCAGTCACGTACTCTCAGTGGCGGGGAAGTCCAGCGAATTAATCTTACTACAGCTCTGGGAACATCTTTGGTCAACACACTGTTTGTGCTCGATGAGCCCAGCATAGGGCTTCATGCTTCTGATGTTGGCAGACTGATAAAAATACTGGAAAAACTCCGGGATGCGGGTAACAGTCTGATTGTGGTTGAACATGATCCTGCAATTATTCTTTCTGCCGATCATATTATCGAGATGGGCCCAAAACCTGGTCTGGAGGGAGGGGAAGTAGTGTTTTCCGGGGCGTTGGATAAGTTTATTCAATGTAAAAGGTCGGATACCGCAGCATTTCTGTCTGGAAAAAAGAAGGTCTCTGGTGAGATGCACTCTTCACATGTGGCATCCAGGGAGCATATCAGGGTGCTTGGAGCTCATGAGCATAACCTGAAAAATGTAGACGTCTCGATACCGTTGGGGAAACTGGTATGTTTGACAGGTGTGAGCGGATCAGGAAAAAGCACCCTTATAGACACACTGCATAATGGATGGAGGAGCATAACAGGGAAAAGCGGTGATGAAAAAGTGGCCTGCAGAAAAATCACCGGCATAAAAAACATAGATGATATGGTATTTGTGGATCAGTCGCCGATTGGTAAAACAACCAGGTCAAATCCCGCAAGCTATGTAGGGGCTTTGGATTATATCCGTAAATTGTTTGCTTCACAGCCGCTCTCTAAGGAAAGGAGATATACTGCAGGGACATTCAGTTTCAACTCCGGAAAGGGCAGATGTCCAACCTGTTCGGGAAATGGTTTTGAACAGGTGGAGATGCAGTTTCTCAGTGATGTCTATATTAAATGTGAAGATTGTGATGGAAACCGCTACAGGCCTGAAATTCTCGAAGTCACTTTACCGGGAGAAAAGGGCACCAGACTCTCCATTTCGGATGTGTTACATATGACGGTCAAAGAGGCGTGTGGATTTTTCAAAAACAATGCCCAGATAAAAGCGCGACTCCAACCACTTCTTGACGTAGGCCTCTCTTATTTGTCCTTAGGTCAGCCTGTCCCAACCTTGAGTGGAGGGGAGGCGCAGAGACTAAAACTTGCAGGACACCTTACCGAGAAAAAACGAACAAAAAACAATAAGGGAACGCTGTTTGTTTTTGATGAACCGACTACCGGGCTGCATTTTGAAGATATTTCCCGACTTATTGCAGCGCTCAGAAGTCTGATCGCTGCAGGTAATTCTGTTTTGGTTATTGAGCATAACCTCGATGTGATCAGTCTGGCTGATTGGATAATTGATCTTGGGCCAGGAGGGGGAGAAAATGGTGGGGAAGTAGTGTGCGTTGGTACACCTGAAACTGTAATGAAATCCCGCTCAAGTCTGACGGGTAAAGCACTGTTGAGCAGTAAAGAGATCAAGCCACAGCTACCACTTGCCAAAAATCTGTTATCGACCGAAAAAGACATCGCGATTACCAATGCCTCTGAACATAATCTTAAAAATATTGATGTGAAAATTCCAAAAAATGCTTTCACTGTAATAACCGGAGTTAGCGGAAGCGGTAAAAGCACAGTGGCTTTTGATATTCTTTTTGCAGAAGGGCAGAGGCGCTATTTAGAATCTCTGAACGCCTATGCCCGACAGTTTGTTCAGCCAGCGGCAAGGGCAGAGTTTGATGCCGTTTCTGATATTCCGCCCACTGTTGCAATTGAACAGCGTACAAGCAGGGGTGGAAGAAAAAGTACGGTTGCCACTGTGACTGAAGTGTATCATTATATCAGACTGCTTTATGTAAAGCTTGGGGTTCAGCACTGTCCGCAATGTAAAATTCCTATTAAGCCCCGCTCTGAAGAATCAATACTATCTTCTATTATAAAAGAAGAGAAAGATAAAAGGGTTGAAGTGTTTGCTCCTCTTGTAAGCAATAGGAAAGGGATTTATAAGGAACTGGCGTCATGGGCAAATTCAAATGGGTTTGGGTTTCTTAAAGTGGATGGGAAAAAGATTTCCACAACGAAATGGCCAAGTCTCGACCGTTACAAAGAACACAATATCGATCTGCCGCTTGGGGAATTGAATGTCGCCGAAAAATCTTATCCAGAATTAAGTTCTGTAGTGACTCGTGCTCTTGAACTGGGGAAGGGTACAATAAAAATCGAAATCAAAGAGGGTCGGAAAAAGAGAACCGCAATCTACTCTGTTCACAGAAATTGTCCTGATTGCGGCAGAGGATTTCAGGAACTTGACCCCAGACTATTTTCATTCAATTCCAAACACGGGTGGTGTACATCCTGTTTTGGAACCGGTATCGAAATCAAAGGGTTTGATGAGTTTCAGACTGGTGAGGAAATCTGGTGGAACGAATGGTGGGATGGAGAAAACAGGAACTGCAAAAAGTGCAACGGAAAACGACTTAGCCCCCAAGCTCTTTCTGTTTTGTTTCAAAACAGACCCATTTCAGAAATTGTCGAACTTGATATCGAACATGCTGCATATTTTTTCAGACAATTGAAGTTGAATTCCAGGGAAACTGCTATTTCTGCAGATATAATTTCTGAGCTTATATCGCGACTTGACTTTCTCAAGAGTGTGGGTCTTGGGTATCTTACACTTGATCGTGCCGTGCCTACATTGAGTGGCGGAGAGGCTCAGCGCATAAGGCTTGCTTCCCAGCTTGGTTCAAACCTTCAGGGAGTGTGTTATATCCTTGACGAGCCCACAATCGGTCTACACCCAAGAGATAATATCATGCTCCTTGATACACTGTTCAGGTTAAAGGATAAGGGCAATACTGTAGTGGTGGTTGAACACGACGAAGAAACAATCCGGCGAGCTGAGCACCTGATTGACCTTGGACCCGGAGGAGGGGTTGCCGGCGGAAGCCTTCTATCTCAGGGATCACTCAAAACTCTTCTAAGAAACAAAAAATCTGAAACCGCAAAATATCTTAACAAACCGATACTGCATCGTGAGGACAGGCTGAGGCCATGCCCTGCAAACTGCGATTCACTCACAATATCAAATGCAAACTTACACAATCTTAGGAATATTACAGTTTCGCTGCCTCTTGGAAGACTGGTGTGTGTAACAGGTGTAAGTGGAAGCGGTAAGAGCACACTCGTTCGCGATGTACTTTTTGACAATCTTAAACAGCTACTTGACAAGAAAAAAAGAGGTGCATCGGGGAGATTGTCGGGGTGTAAAAGTATAACCGGATACGAATCAATCGCACGAGTTATCGAAGTAGACCAGAGTCCGATTGGGAAAACATCCAGGTCCTGTCCCGCAACATATGTGGGTTTGTGGGATGATATTAGAAAACTATATGCAGGTACACCGGAAGCAAATCTAAGGGGGTTTTCTCCAAGCCGGTTCTCTTTTAATGTGGAGGGCGGCAGGTGCAGTAATTGCAGAGGAATGGGAGTGAAAAAAGTTGAAATGAGTTTTCTGCCGGATGTGACTGTCAGCTGTGATGTGTGCAGGGGTAAACGTTTTACGAGTGATACCCTTGAGGTCAGGTATAAGGGAAAGTCAATCGGTGATGTTCTTGAGATGAGTATTGATGAAGCCGCAGAGTTTTTCTCCTTTCACTCTTCTGTTTCAAAAACACTGAATCTTCTAAAAGATGTAGGGCTGGGGTATCTCTCTCTCGGTCAGCCATCCTCTGCATTAAGCGGCGGTGAGGCTCAGAGGATTAAACTTGTTTCTGAACTCTCCCGTTCAATGCCAGGCAGCCGTTTCAGAAAAAAAGGTTCCTCAAATTCAACACTTTACATTTTGGACGAGCCAACCATAGGTCTTCACATGGCAGATATCGATAACCTCATTCACGTACTGCACAGACTTGTTGATGCGGGTAATACGGTTGTAGTGATAGAGCATGACCTGGATATTATTGCTGAGGCTGATAGGGTCATTGATCTTGGCCCTGAAGGTGGTGATAAGGGGGGACAGTTGGTAGCGCAGGGTACTCCGTGGGAGTTACCGGTACGGTATAAAAAATCTTATACGGGGCAGTTTTTAAAAAGAGTGTTGAATTCCCGGTGATTAGTTTTCGGCTTACAATCCGTAGAGAATTCTTATGGCATACCCTACAGTAAATGCAAGGGATGCAGCTATTCCGCCTATAAGCAGCGTGAAAAGTCCTGATTTCAGTACAGGTTTTTTGAGTATGATCCCCTTAGCTGAACCTATAAGAAGAAATGTAATTCCTGTGAGAACTGAACTTAAGATAAATTGTTCCTGGATTGGAAGATCCAAAACCAGAAAGGGAAGCAGTGGGATTAGTCCGGTGAGCACAAAGGCTAAAAAAGTGGTGATTCCGGCTCGTGTCGGATGAAATTTTCCGATATGCAGACCATGTTCTTCTGTAAGCATAGTGTCTATCCACAAATCTCTATTGCTTGTAATACCTTCCACTACTTTGTCCAGAGTTTCGCCACTGAACCCCTTTCTGGCAAATATTTCTCTTACTTCTGCCTTCTCACCCCATGGCACCCTCTCTATATGTGTTTCTTCACGGCTCCTTGCGCTTTCAACCTCCTCGCGGTCACTTCTGGTACTGAGAAAGTTGCTTGCAGCCATACTGAACCCGTCTGCAAGCAAATTAGCCAGTCCAAGTATAATTATCACCGTTACAGAAAGACCACCCCCCATACTTCCGGCAGCAACTGCAAAAGTTGTAACACAGCCATCAATGCCACCCAGCACAGCATCCCCTATATAGCTGTACTGGTCTTTATCGCCAAGGCGCTTTTGGATGGCCTCAAACTGGTGATCGTCTTTAAGGTTTTCATCATCTTTATAGCTCATAGACAGCACTATCCTCAATAAAACTGTTGTTAGGGTTTTATACAAGCAAACACTGTGACCGATTTTTTGCGGATGGATCTTTTGGGAGACCCTTTTTTCAGGATTTTATGCATATTTATCGATTAACGGTTATAATCTGTTCCAACAGTAGATATTATGGAGAAGGTTGAATTATTTTAACTATTCCAGTTTCAAATCCTGATTCAGAGAGTTTTGAGTCGTGTCGCATTGTCTGGAGAGACCATTTTTATGATAAGCATTATTGTATCTGCAAAAAAACCGGTTCCAAAATCTCCGCTTGAACTGAATATCAGAAAAACTGTCGGAGTTGAACACGAAGTTATCATTATCAACAATTCAAAAGGCAAGGCAGGGCTTGCCGCTGTGTATAATTTCGGTGTGCAGAAATCCAAAGGTGATATTTTGGTGTTTATGCATGATGATATTTTCTTTATGACAAAAGATTGGGGCAAAGTAGTGCAGGAGAGGTTTTCTTTGCAAACTGATCTGGGGATTATTGGGGTTGCAGGGACGCAGTATCTGTTTTCTGAAAAATGTTCCTGGACTGCAGCCGGGCGCCCTTTCATAAAGGGCAGACTTGTACATCACCTTCCTAATGATGACTTTTTCATAACGCTTTTTTCTTCTGAGAGGCAGGACTGTGATGTGGTTTGCTGTACAGGTGTTTATATGGCCTGCAGACGGGAGCTTTTTGATACTGTTTCCTTTGATGAGACCACGTTTGATGGTTTCTGCTTTCATGATATTGACCTTTGTATGCAGGTAAGGGAAAAGTGGCGTATTATGGTTACTACTGACATCCTGATCAAACATCGGTCAATGGGAACTTTCAACGAGCAATGGAAACTTTATGGCTCCCGGTTCCTGAAAAAATATGCGGGGTCTCTCCCTGTGTCATGCTGCGATTTTGTGCCTGACCTCAATAACACCTCCTCTGCGCAGGTAATCGATCTGAAGGGGAAGATCAGTCAGGAGACAATTGTATAACTTCGAGTATAAAATGTAAATTTACATCCCCATCATTTAATTAGGAATGGCAGTGCTTAGATGGATTTTTCAGACAAACTCTTTCTTGCTCCACTTGCAGGGATAACAGATTCAGCTTACAGACAAATTTGTAAAATTCACGGGGCTGATATTGTTGTTTCTGAGATGGTCTCTGCAGAAGGTATAAAGTACAGATCAGCAAATACCCTCTCTTTGCTCTCTTTCAGGGAGTGCGAGCGCCCTGTAGGGATCCAGCTTTTTGGCTCAGACCCATATTCTTTAAGTGAAGCTGCAAAATTTGTTCAGGATTATGCAAATCCGGATTTCATTGATCTCAATGCGGGGTGTCCTGTACCCAAGGTCGTGAAAAAAAATGGCGGATCATCTTTACTTCGTGACCGGCACTTGTTTGAACAGATTCTCACTGCGATGGTTAAGGCTGTTGATATTCCTGTAACAGTCAAGATCAGGTCTGGTTGGAAAAAACATGAATGGGTCGATGTGCAGTTCGCCAAAACCGCACAAGAGTGTGGGGTAAGTTGTATAACACTTCATCCCAGATCCCAAACCATGGGTTTTTCCGGATCCGCTTTCTGGGAACGGATAACGGAGGTAAAGCAGGCTGTATCCATACCGGTTGTTGGTAACGGAGATATATGCAATGAATCGGATGCGCTGAAAATGCTAAATCTGAGTGGGTGCGATTCTCTGATGATAGGACGGGCAACATATGGTAATCCCTGGATATTTGCCGCAGCTAAAGCAGCGCTCTCAGACAAGCCTTATACACCGCCCTCAGCCCGGGAGAGAATAGCCACAATTGTCAGGCACCTTGAGCTCTTTGCCTGCATGCATGGAGAACAGAGGGCGTGTAAGGAGATGAAAAAACATGTCGCCTGGTACATAAAGGGAATGCCGGGGGCCGCAGTTTTGCGTAACAGGCTGTTTCGGTCGGAAACTATAGATGAGCTGAGAGATATAATAGATCTGCTCAAAGACGGGATGGAAAATGGATAATTTCAAGCTTGAAACACTTTTAAACCAATTAAAAGCGGGAAACACAACTGTTGAGAAAGTAATCTCAGAGTTAAGGGATATTACCTTTGAAAATCTTGATTTTGCAAAGGTTGACCATCACAGAGCACTCAGGAAAGGTTTTCCCGAAGTTATATTTTGTCAAAATAAAACTGCAGAGCATGTAGTGCGGATCGCAAAAGCCCAGATCGCTCATGATGAAACTGTTTTTGGGACCAGAGCAACGGAAGAAATCCTCAATGCGGTGGAACAGGAGATCGACGGTATTCAGATTGACAGACAATCCAAACTCTTTTTTAAAAAATCACCCTATTGGAGAAAAAAAGAGGACACCCGAGGCTACGTTCTTGTCTGCTCAGCAGGGACCTCGGATTTACCCGTGGCAGGGGAAGCCCTCAGAACACTGGATATACTGGGTCATCCAGTCAGGGAACTCCATGATGTTGGTGTAGCCGGGATCCATCGGCTCTTTGCCCACAGGGAAACCATACTTGGTGCTTCGGTGCTTATAGTGGTTGCAGGAATGGAGGGGGCGTTGCCTTCGGTTGTAACCGGTTTTGTTAAAGTACCTGTAATAGGGGTTCCGACAAGTGTGGGGTATGGTTCGCATCTCAACGGGCTGGTGCCCATGTTTGCGATGCTTAACTCCTGTGCTTCGGGGTTGACTGTGGTAAATATTGACAATGGTTTCGGGGCTGGATGTGCAGCTGCTGCAATAAACGGAAATTAGCTCACTGTGGCAGACGAACCTTATAGATGTTCTGCCACTCTTTACCCGTGAGATACCACAGGTCCTCGTCCTGGTTGTAGGCAATACCATTGAGCACCTGCTCCGGACCCAGCGGTAATTCCCTTCTGACCAGTTCTGAAGCATCTATAAGACGAAGAACCTTTCCACTTTCCGGATCTATTTCAACTATGTAATTTTGCTTCCACACATTTGCATAGATACTGCCGTTACTGTAGTTGAGTTCGTTCAGTTTTTGAACCGCTCTCCCGTCCAGAGTTACAGGGAGTTTTCTGTATGTCTCAAAAGAAGAATCTCTGAAGTAAAGGGTGTCGGAGCCGTTGCTCATTATAAAACCCTCCGAATCAGAAGTCAGCCCCCAACCCTCTCCGCTGTATCTGAATGTCCCCAGGTGATTAAGGTCTGGAAAGGAATATCTGATAGCGATCTGACTTTTCCAGGTTAGCTGAACCAGTTCATTTCCAAACAAAGCGATACCTTCACCGAATACTCCCGGAGCAGGTATAAATACCTTGAGTTCTCCGTTGGTTGCATCGATTTTCCGCAGGGATGACCTTCCCACAATTCCGGTACTTTCATACAGATAGCCATCATTGTATAGAAATCCCTGAGTAAAAGCTTTAGTGTCATGGGGAAGTGTGGAAATAATTTCGGGTCTGATAACCGGTACGTTTGTTTTGGGAATCGAAGCAGTTGCACGTTGTGCTGAGGGGGTAAAGATAAGAGCCGATATAATCAGAGTTAAACCAAAATTGAGGCAAAGTGAGCTGAATCTGTGCATGTGTCTGTCCTTGAAATGAGACCTGTCAGGAGTTGCTACTATTACGTTTTAGTGTATGAAGTCCTGTAAGGCTTTATGAAGATTTTTTTTTCTCTATCAAAAAGTAATAAACCAACCAGTGACAAGGCCTCCGGATTACCCCAAAAGGTCTTGTCTGAAAGCTATCTTGTTAAATTATTTTGCGACAATCAGTTTTTTTGTCAACTTTTTCAGGTGCCCGGGGCATTACCTGAAATGGTTCATCATCAATGCTTTATAGTTTCTAAGTGCGCTCTGGTAATCCGGGTTGAGATCAATTGCTCTCTGGAAATAATTCGCAGCTTCTCTGTATGATCCTTTTTGGGCATGAATAACCCCAAGATTGTTGAATGCCATATAGTTTGTTGGTTTAATCCTGACTACCCTTTCATACTGTTCAATAGCATTTTGAAGCTCTTTTTCTCTCTGGTAGAGCATAGCCAGATTGAAATGCACACTATGGTTATCCGGTCTTATCTTTGAAGCTTCTTTGTAATACCGGATTGCCTCTTGCATGTCGCCTCTTTTTTTGTACTCTTCTGCCAGAAGGAAAATTGCTCTGAAATTAAGCGGGTTGATTTTGTGGGCCTGTCTAAGGATTATTTTTTCTCCATGTTGTTCGTAGTGGGTTAAGAGTGACTGGGTAATTATATCTGAAACATGAAGACGCCTCATGAAATTAACCGCGGTAATCATT
Source organism: Chitinispirillum alkaliphilum (assembly GCA_001045525.1). Classification (NCBI taxonomy): domain Bacteria; kingdom Pseudomonadati; phylum Fibrobacterota; class Chitinispirillia; order Chitinispirillales; family Chitinispirillaceae; genus Chitinispirillum; species Chitinispirillum alkaliphilum. The sequence goes on from LDWW01000015.1 coordinate 22,538, forward strand.
GTATCCGTAATATCGCTCCATATGATATCAGGATCATCGAATAGTGGGATTATGCTGTCGAGGAAATGTTCATTGGTCTGGTTTCTTGCAGCAAAGTATTCAAGTCTGGGATTATTATCGGTAAAAACAGGACTGTTCTCTGTGAACTGTGCAAGAGTTGACGGGCCACACAGGAAACCTGCAGTAAAAATGTAGGGGTTATTTACATATTGTCTTGGCCCTCCAAAATAGCTGAATGAGAGGTCATCATACAATTCAGGATCTGAGAGGCGGGATGAAAAGCGGTCCAGGGAAAACGTTGGGGTTGAAGATACAGATCCGATCAGTAAAAATTCAGATTCGTTATACCACAGCACTGTATTGGGAAAAACAGAAATAAAGGTGCTGACTGCTGATTTGAAATGGTCGTAGTCAAATGAAGCAATTGGAAGAAACTGGGAGACTATTCCGCCCTCATTTAGCCTTTTTTTGCACTCACGGTAAAATTCTCTGGTGTAAAATGACGAAAGGTTGGGCCTGAATGTCTGGCCAATTTCAATGGATATTAAGTCAAACATCTTATCTGTATTGGACAAAAACAAGCGCCCGTCTTCACTCAGAAATCTGACTCTGGGATCCTCTGTCCAGTTTGAGGGGAAGTGTTGCTGTATAATCGGAAGTATTTCCCGTTCAATATCCACGCAAAAAAGAGAATCGATATCGTACTTTAGAAAACGACTTGCTGTTTGACCTACACCTGTTCCGATAACCGCAACATTTGAAGGTGAAGACTGGTGGAGCATCATTGGTATATGAGCTGCCATAAATTGTCGGTTTTTTCTCTCTTCCCCCTGCCACATCTTATCGATTTCAAGGATCTTGTTGTTGCCTTCCTGAATGACGGACAGAAACGAACCTATGCCTTCATATACGGCAACTAATTCTCCTCTGCTTTTAAGGTAATCATGAGGAACCTTTGCTCCAATGAACATTGGATAGATTACCCATACCAGAACGGAAACTGCAACGGTGCAGGTTTTTTGAATATTGTTCAATTTCTGAGAGAAGGCAAATAGGGTGTATGAGCCGGCAATTAAAAGGATTCCGGTTGTAATTGCAAGAGTAATCTGTATGCCTGTGAGCGGGAGGAGAATAAACCCTGTTATAAATGCTCCAAGTACTCCCCCGGCAATGTTTACAGCAGATAGAAATCCGGTTGTGTAACTTGTGGTTGTGGCTGATTTTGCGGACATCTTAACCGCAAGAGGAAACAGCATACCGGACAGTACTGCCGGTATCATGAAAAGAAGTACACACAAGACTACCATATTGAGAGCGCTTTGTTCCGCAACGATTCCCTGTATTATCTGATGGGGCAGCAAGGTAAAAACAGTGACAAAAAGTGCCGCAAAGATCGTTATTACCCCAAAGACAAAGCCATGATCCTTTATTCTCTTTGAGATCGCGGAGATCAGAAAGTATCCGGTTGCGAGTCCGAACAGAATCGACGAAAGGGTAAGTGTGTAGGTGTATACTGTATTGTGTACCAGAAGTGAAAGAAATCTTGTCCAGAGTACTTCGTGGGCCATTACAGAAAATCCAATAGCCATGAAAACAAAGTAGAGTGGAATATGTCTGAGGGAAAATTCCGGTTCTTTAGTCTTGTGAAGTTCTTCTGAGGGTTGTGAAAATGTCCCGGGAGTTGCCTTTTTCAGCAGATATATTCCAATAAAAATGTCAATCGCACCGCCTATGATCAGAGTCTGGTACATGCCCAGGTGCGGTATGAGAAGGAACCCCGCAGTGAGTGTACCGAAAAAGGCTCCGATTGTGTTTATGGAGCTGAGATTTCCCACACTTTTCAGTATCTTGTTTTCAGAATTTACGAAATACCTTACAAGAAGCGGCAGAGTTCCACCCATCAGAAAAGCCGGTGGCATAAACAGAGCGGCAACAACCATTATCCTTACCACTGAAACTATGTAGAAATTGCTGCCCAGAAGATTGTATGAAAAAGAAAAAGGTATCCGAAGTAAAAAGAAGAGAAGGGGAGTCAGAATCACCCAGATCCCTGTAAGTATTTCTATTATACCGTACATCTTTATAGGATTGGAGTTGGTTTGTGACTTTTTCCCAAACCAGTAGGAACCTGCTGACATTCCGGCAAAAAACACACCCGTCACTGTTGCTATTGCCAATGAAGCAGACCCGAAAATGAGGGTTGCCTGTCTGATCCATATCAGCTCATATACCAAGGATAAAAAACCTGTTGCAAAAAAAATCGCTATAAACATAACCACCCGCATCCGGAAAAATGTGTCTGGGTCTATTATTCTAAATTTAAGGCTGCTTCAGATAAATAATTTACGTTTTTTTTCGGTCATTCGCAAAAAACAGATGGTTTAAACTAATTAAGTCTGAAGGGGGAAGAGTGAAAAGTGATTAAGGTTTCTTCTTTGATGGTCAGAAACTATTTTTTTTAGTTAAACAACTGGCGCACTAAGATGGGTAACCATCGGGGAGTTCTCAGCTGCAACTGTCGCGCGCCTGGGCAGGGCAGATCTTTTTTTAAAAAAGGAGACTTCCATGTCAGGTTCTGCACTTAAAGCATATCTAAATGAAACACCTGCCGAAAAAATCAATGATGGAATGGTGGCTTATCTGGCAAATCTCTCAGAAGTAGCCAAAGTGGTACCGGAGATCGCAAAATCAATTGTTAAGGAATTGTCAGACCAGCGCTCAAATCTCAAGCTTATTGCAAGTGAAAACTATTGCTCGGTTCCAACCCAGCTTGCCATGGGAAATCTTCTGACTGATAAGTATGCAGAGGGCTACCCTCATCACCGGTTTTACGCAGGCTGTGACAATGTGGACTTTGTGGAATCCTATGCCGCAGAGCAGGCCTGCAGGCTTTTTGGCAGTGAGCATGCTTATGTGCAGCCCCATAGTGGTGCTGATGCAAACCTTATTGCATACTGGGCGATTCTCAATACAAGGGTTGAAATACCTGCCCTTGAAAATCTGGGAGAGACAAATCCATCAAAACTGAGCCAGTCAGACTGGAACAAGTTACGGGATCTGCTTGGAAATCAGAAACTGCTTGGGATGGATTACTATTCAGGCGGTCACCTTACACACGGTTACCGGCACAATGTTTCTGCTCAGATGTTTGACGCTTACACTTATGGAGTTGACAAGCAGAGCGGATTGATCGATTACGATGCCCTCGAAAAACAGGCCCTGGAAATCAAGCCACTGATTCTTCTGGCAGGTTACAGTGCATATCCAAGAAAAATCGATTTTGCTCGGATGCGTGCAATTGCAGACAAGGTTGGGGCTGTATTTATGGTGGATATGGCGCATTTTTCAGGTCTGGTAGCAGGCGGTGTCTTCACAGAAGATTTTAACCCCGTTCCTCATGCACACGTTGTAACCACAACTACCCATAAAACTCTGAGAGGGCCAAGAGGTGGTATGGTTCTTTGTACAAAGGAATTTGCTCAGAGTGTGGATAAGGGATGTCCTTTGGTTATCGGGGGACCGCTCGCTCATGTGATGGCAGCAAAAGCAGTCGCTTTCACAGAAGCAAATACACCAGAGTTTAAAACCTATGCGCAATCAATCGTGCAAAACTCCTCAGATCTGGCTCAGTTTTGCAAAGATGAGGGGATGAGTATTGCAACCGGGGGCACAGACAATCACCTCTTTTTGATCGATGTCACACCGTTTGGTCTTACAGGCCGTCAGGCCGAGAGTGCCTTAAGAGAGTGCGGAATCACCCTAAACCGAAACTCTCTTCCATATGATCCAAACGGACCATGGTACACAAGTGGTTTGAGAATCGGAACCCCTGCAATCACCACTCTGGGTATGGGTAATACCGAAATGAAAGAGATTGCCTCGATATTTAAACTGGTGCTGTCAAATACAAAAGCAAATACAATAGCTTCAGGGGCTAACGCAGGCAAGATAAGCAAGGCTAAATATACAACCGATCCCAACGCAGCTCAGGAAGCGAGGGACAGAGTCAAGACATTGCTTGACAGATACCCTGTTTACTCTCATATCGATCTGAACTTTCTGCAGAGTCACTTTGCCTGAATCGAGTGTGCTCTGAATCTCTCCCAAAATATCAGTTTCTAATATCGCTTTGTTACTCCTTGATTCCTCAGGAGTAACAAAGTGCTTGAACCGTCCGATACTTGATCATTTATGATTTCAATCTCATACTGTAAGTGTGTATTATTTAAATTACTACATATGGTATAGTGTGGACTGCTTCGCGTTTCCGTATTTCAATTCAATTATCGTAAAAACCTCACTACAGCAGGTAATTTAATGGATGTTTCAATTTCTGGCGCACTGTCGGTACTGAATATAGGCAGGAAATCTGCTCTTCTGTGCCATATGTTTATAATCTGTTGTGTAGCTGCAGTGTTGTCCCAAGAGGTTTTAATCCCCTGTGTTCCCTCAGTTATTGAGGATCACCAGGTTTTGCACTATTTGGGATTGGGTCAGGTTAGTGGGGTTGAGTACCGGGCCTGTCTGAGTGGTGATAAGAATCAAAGAAAACTGATCCTGTTTCGGGATGGAACACAAATTGGCGAACTGGACCCACAAAAAACAGAGAGACTACTGGTTGAGCATAAAAACTTTGGGCTGTCATTGTCACAAAACAGGTCTCCAAGGGCGCTGGGTGGCAGTGCGGGAAAAACTTTTTTCAGGGATACCATTTTCAATCCTCAGATAGATAACAGAGAAAAGATTGCTGCAATTATGGAAAGTGGCGCCTGGCCTGCCGGTTTTGAAATAATTAAAAGATTAGAGTTTGCTGGCAGTACCACAGCCCTCCTCCGTAACTCTGTTGCGTTTAATGGAATGTATAACTATCATTATTTTTATATCGGTGCGGGGTTACAAAGAAACTGGTATAGTGGGGGACTGCCCGATATTTTGCTCTCAAATGAGAAGAATAATTACCTGAACCATGCTTTTTCCTTTACATTGGGAGTCCCTTTTGTCCGATATGAACTGAAGCAGGCGGGGTGGATACTTCCTGAGTATTTTTGGCTGGAAGATGATATCATTGCTGTGACTGACAAAAGAGTGGAGCCGAGGACTGTTGGACAAATCAGTCGTCAGTGGGATAAAAGTCATAAAAAAAACTTCTCCCATGCTCTCTATTTCAAGGCAGGCCATTTTGGATTCAGTATGCTGTTTGATTTTGAGATGTATAGCAGGACAATATATCAGTTTCAAATGGATAATCTTCCGTCTGTTTTCGGTACCTGGGGAGCTTCACTGACATTTGCGGCTGATGCGTGGATACCAGGGGTTTGGCTTGATGTTCCAAAATTTGAAACCGTTTTTTTCCGTGGCAGAAATTTCCAAGTACCTGTTGAGGTGGAGCCTTTGCAGCTACATTTTCATTACTGGAACCTCCGGAGGTATAATCTGGGTTGCAGTATGCGAATAAATTTTGACGTTCGTAAAAATAGTCAGGAGAGGTTATGAAATCTGATCAAAAAAGACAGGAAGTCTTAAACTTCTCAATTCTTGATCTTGCAGGAATGCATCTTAAAAATTGTAAGACTCTGATTTATACAACTATGGGCTTGCCCTTACCCCTGATAGCGGCTGCCGTATTTGGGTTTTTCTATTTTCAACCCACCTGGTACAAGGATGTTTTCCTTTGGTCTATTCTGATTCTCTTTGTTGCTGGGCAGTTGGGGGCGCTCATTCAGCTGATCAGTTTGAAAATGGGGGCTACAAAGACAGGTGTTGTGTTATCTGTTCTGAAAAAATTCGGTAACAAACCCGATCTTCAGGGATTACAGGAACAGCTACTGTATAAGGCTCCCGCCTGCCATGCGCGTGATGGCCTGTTGCGCTGGATTCAACTGGGAGTTCAGGGGGAGTCGGAGGGGCTTGAGAGATTAATGGAACACGCTGCAGACCGACGCGATCAGGTCTCTTCAAAAATCCTCTCATTTCACGGCTTAATTACTCGAACCACTCTCAAACTGGGATTTCTTGGAACGCTTATCGGATTGTTGATGACTTTTGAACCAATGAAGCAGGCAATGCTTTCACTGCAGGGCAGCGAAGGGGAGTTTCAGTTCATCAACGATATCGTTAAAGCTATTGATGGTAATGCTTATGCCATACTTACAACTATGTTCGCCACCGGACTTTCAATTTTCATTGAACTTCTGACTATTCAGGTAATGGAGAAAATTCTCACTAAATTTGAAATGGTAAACAGCAATCTCGATGATTGGTGTATCATACATCTGCAGCCATGGATTAAGAACAGTCACTCATCAGAAAAAAACAGATTGGATAAGCTGGCTGAGTTACAAAAGGGATTTGCCGAGAAAATCACCTCACTTCACAAGTCAATGGATGAGCAACTCCGTGTCCTTGCTTCACGCGTGGAGGAAACCGGGCGTCAGATTAATAGTCTTATCCCCCTTGAAAAGGAGATGTCAAGGAAGATACAACTCCTTACAGATTATGAAACAGAGTATCGTCAATTTATAAGTTCAAAGCTTCAGAGTGTTGCTGCACCGTTTGAGGGTATGGGGAAAATTGATGAGTAGGAGAAAAAGGAACATAAAGTGCGATTCCGGAAATGCAATTTCCATAGAGGATGCATTGTCGATAATGGTGGTGATATTTGTCTTGTTTTTCCTTTTCATCGTGCCCCTTGTGAATATTGACAGGGCCAAACTTGAAGAGGCTCAGCTGGATGAGTACTGGGAAAAACTGACATCGTGGATAGAAACTGAAGAGCATCACTCTGCTGAATCAGCCCCTTACAAACAGGCATTTGGCCTTTACGGTCAGAAGGTGATTGTAACGGAAATTGACGGCGCGAGGTATATAAAGGCCCTCTCCCCGGATGGGGATCTGACAGTTATAAATCACACCGGACAAAAATATATCTCTTTTATTGTCAGGGAACATAGTTCTGTTGTGACCTACAGGTATGGCAATATCCACTGGAGTACATCGGAACAGGAATGGTTTACCCTTAACAACCGCATAGATTATGGCAGTGAAGAATTTACAACTGCTATGCAGGAAGAGTTCAGGTTATGGACCAAAGCAAACAGAGGATTCTGAGCCTCAGTCATAAACCGAAATTTCTTATATGGAAAATTGTATTCCCCTGGTTTTGTATAATATTGCTGACGGTTACTGCTGAGGGAGCGGACAACCGGGGACCACTTACCCATATGGGTATAAAAAAATTGAATGTGGAACCACTCGCATCACAGTTCGCCGAGCGATTGGCCGCACAGGGCAAACCCCTCTTTTATATCAGGAACATAAATCAGGGTGTGTCTCAGGGTGACATTATTCGCTTCAGGGACAAAGCCGTTTTAATCGACGGTGATGTATGGCAAACGATGCGCAGCATGGGTATTCTCAGGCATCTCAGTGATATTCCTTTACTGACTTTAAATGCCAGAGCCAGAAGTAATGTCTGGGATTCACGTTCAAAGCAGGTCTCCAATCCCGGGGAAATTAAAGGGTATACACTGGGGCGGGAACTGCTGAAAATATTTGAAGACTATTTCGGGAGCACCCCTTCGGGGACGGAGCTGGTAATTCGGTTTAGTGGTGCAAATATGACAATGGTAGCTCCGAGGCAATTGATGAATGAGCTGAATTTCACCAACGTGGCTCCGATTAGAGGCGCAGCTGGTGCCCCTGCATTTATCACAACCCAACCACCGGAAAGAATCTTTGCCGGAGAGCCTTTTGAGTGGAGAGTTTGGGCAATAGATCCTGTTGAACCGGCTTCAAACATAAACTATACTACTGCTTCACAGTTGCCAGCCGGACTTCACTGGAACTCTTCCCGACACACGATTTCAGGTGTTCCGGATGAAACCGGAGCGTTTCCCTTAACTGTGTTGGCAAGAAATACCCGCGGACAATCAGTTGCACTGAATTGCACTTTGGTTATAGTAGAAAATACTCCTCCCCACATATATGTCAACACAGAAGAGCCTGCGGTATCTGGAAGCACATGGCACAACACTCCCTTTGTTACCGATTCAGAGCACTTGCTTAATGAAATAGAGGTAAGGCTCTTTGAACAACCCCAGGGAATGGTAATCAGCCAGGAAACAAAAGAGATCATTTGGGATGTTCCGGAAAGCTTCGTGGATACTACTATAAGTTTTTATCTCGCAGCAAGAGATCCCCTGGGGGCGACATCCAGAGAAAAGGTATATCTCGATGTGATTTCTTATGAAGTGGCAGATGCAAAGGTTACTATTGATTTGAGATTGCCACTTGACACCCTGATTCAGGGCCATTTATACAGATGGCCGGAAAGCATCCTTTCAGTAACAGAATGGAACAGACGTGAAGTAAAATTGGTTGATGTGCAGGGGGATGACACTACCCGGTTCCATACAGGTGATATTCAGGATGAGGGTCTTTTAATGATTAGGCCTATGAGTCATGGGTCTCATACTCTGAATTTTACATTTGCACTCGATACCATTTTGATTCACGTTCAAAAGAATTGTGAGGTGATTCCAAATCGCCCGCCGGTATTTAAGAGCCGGCTTACAGCAGGCACATATAAAAAAAATCAGCATGCGGTATATACACCAGTTGTTTTCGACAAGGATGGGGATGCCCTGGTGTTGAGTGTTACAGACACAAGTGGAAACAGATGGCCGCTTGAAACTGGTGAATTCAGGCTACCCACAGATCAGTCCGGAGTCCATGCGTTTCTTCTGACTGCACAGGATCCTTTCGGTAACAAAGCCCGTCAGCATATCAGCTATTATGTAGAACCCGATCGTAAACATTATAGAAAGTGGTACATTCAGCAGCTTTACAGAAGTAGTTTGGACGTGGGTTACCAGTCTGGAGGGTTTCGAATAGGGCTGTATTCTACAGATATTTTCAAAACACTCACCACAGGTTTTCTGGGGATAAATACCTATGAAACTCCGTTGATTTATATTGGAGCCAATCCAATGGGTGAGAGGCAGGCAGCACTGAATAATTATCTTTTTCTTGACTGTGGGATAAGTTTTCGTATGTATAACGAAAAACTCTTCGGTGGTGGAATCATGGGGCGCATACAGGCAAATTATCGAAAAGATGGAACTTCACCCTGGCGTTTTATGGGAAAATTCAATACACGAATCAAGCAGAGTATATTTGTCACTGATACTTCCGGTCTGCACGACAAGTTAAAAGGGTATGTCGAGGACTGGCCAAATTTCTCAGAAAATGAAATTTATGAGTATATCGAGAAACTCGCCAGCATGTTCAATGCTTACGGACAACCTGACAATTTCGGATTGTATCTCTCCTTACAGACGCTTTACCATTTACCCTACGGATTCTGGGCCGGACCTTCAGTGTGGATCAGGGATGATATTAAACAGCCCGAGATAACAAAAGAAACTGATTTTCCCTATAATAACAGTGGCGCGGACTGGGGGAATTTTCTGGTTCAGTATACTGGTTTCTGCATTCTGCATGAGCTGGACTACCGAAGAATCAACCTCTCCCAGCAATTGCATTTGGGATGGCGGGGTGATAGCCCCACTCCTGAATTGAAGTGGAATGCAACTTTTAGATTCTTAAACCGTAATTATTACTGAGTCCGCTTGGCAATGATCAACGGAAGTTTCACTGCGGAAAAAGTCATGTAAACCCCGGATTGTCTTCTGCTTGCCACTTTATCAGAAATTATATAATTTATAAGCTTACTATCGTTAATTTAAAACAGGAGAAATATTTTATGGCTTCAAAGGTTGAGGACCTTACCATTAACTATGAGGAAGATGGTGTACTTGTAGTTAAAGTTCTGGATAAAGCGATTTTGTCAAAGGGATCATGGGCGACAGTTATGTTCAGGTATCAGCAGTGGGAAAAAGCTAAAAATGACTACGGGCCCGATCGTTATTCTATAAGAAGATACCGAAAGATAAATGATGAATATCGTCAGCAGAGCAAGTTCAATATCTCAAGCAAAGATCAGGCTGTTAAGCTTATCGAAACACTTCAGAAATGGGTACAGGAATAAATTAGGTTGTAAAGTATAAGGATCTGATCCCAAACAGTCTTTCAATCTCTTTTGCTTCATCACGGGTATAGCAAAAACAGATCAGTTTATTGAGGGGGATGCCTCTGAGTGAAAAATCCCCCCTGCACCTATATTCTTGTTCAATCTGCCAGTTTCCTTTGGTACCTCTTGACTGATATCTCCACAACTCCTCTTTTCCACCAGGCTTTATGGCCGAATCAAAATAGGTTACTGGTATAACACCTGAATGGTAAGCTGTTGTTTTCTCTACGCCTATGCCGTATGGTTCAAAAGACATTTGTCTGTACCGCTTGCGCCATTTCATCAAAGCTGTAAACTTTTGCGGTGGTGAGGACGTGAAACACACACATCTGCTAAGAGAAGGCATATGACGAGCGGAAGAAATAATTGTGCGGCATTTTAAAATGTTTATAAGGGTGTGAAATGCACTTCTTGGATATTCCCTGGATGAGATGATGTCACGGTAGTAGTCAAGCAGTCGTTCTGTTGGCCATGCAGTATCAGAAGTTCGCGTCCAGTGATAAAGGTAACGCTCTTCAATGTCAGACCAGGGTTTTGTTGTAAATGTATATCGGGGATGACTGTTTGGCGCTGATACATAAGGTGTACTGAATCTGGTATCAATTTTTTGGGATGGCAAGGTTTTCAAAATAGAATCGAAATTACCCTTGGGGCGAATACAAATGGGAAGTATAAGATCAGCGTTCTCTATCACCGCTTTATCCCTTATACTCATTTCTAATCGATGGCTGCGGTTTTGGGGAATCTTACATAATTCCGTCTGCTCTTCTAAATCAAATTGCTCAAACAGACTGTCTGCCGCGGCTGTGGAGTGGGTATTTTCCGCAACTACAACTTTCATCTTCATCCCCCTGTCTCTGCCCATTGTGGTTAGAATATTCCAGGAATGCATTCCGGTTGAAGTCAATAATCCGAAATTGTTACATTTTAAGAAATCCAAAGCATTTTCAGCGGCTTTAACCCAGCTTTCAGTTCCGGAAAAATGGACATGTTGCCGCGAAAACAAGCAGGCAGCAAATTTTCCTGCCATGACCGGTACCCTTTTGATGAATGTTTGAGGAATTGTGTCATTCGGGAGAGTTGCAGATTATTGTATTATGTAATATAAAGTGTGAAGAAACTGCCGGACAATTTTTTTTCAATCATTACTATACTGGAACGTATTTTGTATGTTATGAAACCTGCAAAAAAGAAAAAATTGCTTCTGTTGGGTATTGCTCTGAGTGCTGTGGTGGTATTTCAGTTAATCCAATTCACTGCCCCGACCAAAACTGAATATGGAATAATGAAACCTCTGGGTAGTATGGAGGAATTGAGATCGGTATCTGAAACTTCAGGCGACAGGCTCCTTGTGATCTATTTCTATGCTGACTGGTGTGGCCCCTGCAGAGCACTGTCACCCGTTTTGGAAGATGTTGCGGTAAAGATGAAAAGCAGTGCTGATTTTTTTAAAGTTAATGTGGACAAGAGCGCTGAAATCGCACACCACTATAATGTACGGGGTATTCCTTACGTTATAATGAAATCTAACCAGAATGTGGTTCATACAATAGAAGGTAAGCAGAGAGAAAGTCTCTATTTAGATGCTATTGAGAAGTTTGCATCAGGGCAGAACAGTTCTGACCCCGATGGTGAAATTATTAATGGAATCAGATATATATCTATAGAAAATTACAGTGAACCTTTAAGGCTGAATGTCTATAGAGGGGAAACTGTGGTTCTCTCCTTTGGAGAAAAACAAAGTGTCAGATCTGTATCGGCGCCTCTTCTGGGGGTTGATAGTAAGGCTGATATGGGTGAAGTGATGTCTTTGTCATTCACAGCCAGGGAAACCGGTGTCATTCCTGTAGAAATCAGGGAGCGGGCAGGGGAGGAGGGTGAAAAAGTAATTCCACTGACTGTTTTGGTCTCTCCTTTCAGACCATCGGTTAATGCGTTCAAAAATGTAACTCCTGCGGAATCCCGGATGCTCATAGATGAATCTGAGGATGTCATCATTCTGGATATAAGAACCGTTCAGGAATTTCGCTCAGGGCATCTCAAAAATTCGACCCATATACCCTTGAATGAGTTGCAAAACCGCATCGATGAGATTCAACAGTACAAAGATCAAAAAATACTTGTTTACTGCAGATCCGGTAACCGAAGTATTGCCGGTTCTCAGATCCTTCTGAGCAATGGTTTCAATCAAATTTATCACCTTAGTACCGGAATAAATGGTTGGATCCGTGATGGATTTGAAATTGGAAGATAGAAATATCCTCTAAACCACACCTGCTTCTGCTAAGATTGGCAGTTCCTTCCTGTTTTTTTCTCATGCCCCCTTTCTTTGAGTCGTTGTAACGGCTTGATTTGTAAAAGGTTATAAAACCGTTGAGGAGGGTCCGTTTAATTTTTTGTTTAAGCAAAAAAAACATGCTTTCTCTGTAGATTTTTCTTATACTTTATAGTAAGATAGATCTGATTGAAAGCTCTGTCGTTAAAAACCAGTGACCTTAAGTTAAGTAATAGTCTCATTCCCTATCTCTTCGCTATGTAAATGCGTGAGTGTAGTAAGTGGAGGTTGCAGCAGTGTATAAAACTTCAGAAAAAAGAAAACACGTCAGAAAGCCATGTAATGGTAAAATGTACATTACCAGATTGTCCCAGACTGGTGGTGGCGAAGAGATTCCTCTTTACCTGCGTGAAATCAGCCAAGGTGGTATGTCTGGTACCTGCTTCAGAAATGACCTGGATGAGAGGGGTGAGGTGTTTTTGGTCAAACATAACGGGACTGGTATAAGGCAGGCAAAACTGGTTTGGTCATATAAAAGTATAGAATCTGTTTATATGCTCGGTTTCAGTTTTCAGAATTGATGAGCAATGTAGTTTGGTTCAAACTGCCGTTTTTTCTAAGGATTTTAATCGTGCTGCGGGTTGAACGTGCTGTATCTCTTTTACAGATCGCTGTTTCAGCGCTCTGCCAGAGTTTATTATTGCCGCGATTGCCATTCCTACATCTGCAAATATTGCCTCCCAAATAGAGGCAAGCCCCAAGGCTCCGAACGAAACAAATACTATTTTCACTCCCAGGGCAAGAAAAATATTCTGCCAAACAATTTTATTGGTTGTCCTGGCGATTTTTATAGCCTCAGCGACTTTTACCGGAGAATCACCGTTTATAACAACATCTGCAGTTTCAATTGCGGCATCTGAGCCAAGAGTACCCATAGCGATTCCAACATCGGCCCTGGCCAAAACCGGGGCATCATTTATTCCATCCCCTACGAAAGCGATACTGCCGTCATGGCTGGTCCTGAGGATTTCTTCAAGGCAGGTAACCTTATCTTCAGGTAAAAGAGAGGCTCTGAAGTTATCAATGCCCAAAACCGAAGCGGTTTCGGACGCCGGTTCGTAATGATCACCCGTGAGCATCCAAATCTGGCGAACTCCCGCTTTACGTAGCTTTTGAATTGCGGTTATGGACTCCTCTTTTAACTCATCTCCAACAACAAGATATCCGGCAAGGGTGTCGTTGATAGCTATGTGAAGTGATGATCTTTGTTTATCCTCCACATTGATCCCGTTTTGTTCCATAAGCTTACCGTTACCGACAAGCACTCTTTTGGTTTTATAATTTGCCTCTATCCCTTTACCCGGAATTTCCTTGTGGTAACTTATTAAGGATGGGTCTATGCTGATGTTATACTCATTCAACTCTTCTTTAATTGAACAGGCTATGGGGTGATTTGAATGAAATTCTGCAGCACCGGCAAACTCAAGAATCTCTCTTTGGGTGTAATCACTTTGTGAAATGATCCTGTGTACAGTGAAAACTCCTTTGGTAAGGGTTCCGGTTTTATCGAAAACCACGGTTTTTACACCTGATAACCTTTCGAGAAAATGTGCGCCTTTTATGAGAATGCCTCTTCGTGATGCACCTCCAATACCCCCGAAAAAACCCAGGGGGATACTTATTACAAGTGCACAGGGACACGATATCACAAGAAGAACCAGTGCCCGGTATATCCAGGTGGAAAAATCCTGACCAGGATAGATAAGCGGTGGAAGTAATCCTATAAGTGCTGCTGCACTTACAACTATAGGGGTGTAAATACGTGCAACGCGACTTATAAATTTTTCCGTTTTAGCTTTTCGCGATGATGCACTTTCAACCTGTTCAAGGAGTTTGACAATGGTAGAGCTTGAGAAAGGGCGTGTAACTTCGGCCCTGATGAGACTGCTGAGGTTGACCTCTCCTGCTAAAATCGTGTCTCCCGGAGAAGCTCTTCGGGGAGTCGGCTCACCGGTAAGGGCTGAGGTGTCAATTCTGGATGAACCGCTCTGGACAAGGCAGTCAAGAGGGACTTTCTCTCCCGGTCTTATAACTATGCTCTCGCCTACGCTTGCCTCCTCGGGTGAGAGATCAACCTGCTTGTCATCTCTGATTACATGTGCCAAATTAGGGCGCACTGCAAGCAATGACCGTATCGAATTCCGTGACCGGTGAACTGCAAGATTCTGGAAAAACTCTCCGATCTTGTAAAAAATCATCACCCCTACAGCCTCAGACAGGGCCTTGATTCCAATTGCTCCAAAGGTTGCAATTGTCATAAGCACATTTTCATCAAAAAATACGCCTCTCCGTATGGTCCTTGCCGCTCCTCTGATCACGTTCCAGCCAGCAAGAAGATAGGAGCTTAGGGCCAGTGCATACAGGTAGAAAGTGCCATAGTCATTTTCGCCCAGAACTGAATTCATAGTAAGGAGAACTATAAATAAAATGGAGGAAATCGCAATTATAAGGACATTTCTCTTAACCTGGAATCCGGACTTCTCCGGTGGGACCTGTTGAGTTGAACTATTCAGCGGGATAAGTTCAACTCCGGGCTCAATTTTTTGAACTTCTTTTCTTATCAGTTCTGGGTTGTCGGTTTCTACTGTAAGGGTTAGTGAGGCAAAATTAAGGTCTGCATATTCAAATCCCCTGACACTCTTTAGATGTTTCTCTATGCCCAGGGCACAATCTGCACAGTTAAGATTGTTTACATGAAAGCGTGTGATCATTGAACGGTAGTTCCTCTTTGTAAGAAGAAAGTAAAAGAAAAAAAGGATGAAGGCTGTTTTAAACGTAAAAACAGTTGCAGAAAACTGATAGTCCCGACTGTGTCACCCAATAAACTCTACCTGTGAATTTTATGAAGTTATACGATTGCACGACTGTGTTTATTTTAACCTTAAAACATCAGAGCGTAAGATTGTATTGCCAGTTATGTGCATTATATGAAAGACAATAATTTATTTTGTTAACAGGTCGCTAAGTCTGTCCAAAATTGGCTCAAGGTGAAAATCAATGGATCACATTCAACTGATTTGTGATATCGGTGAATTAAATGATGTGTTTATAGGTACACAGAACATTGAAGCGCTGCTTCAGAAAGTTGTGCATATGGTAGCTAAGCACATGGAAGCAGATGTGTGCTCTATATACCTGTACAATGAAGACAAAAATGAGTTGGTGTTAAAAGCCACAGTTGGCCTTAACCCGGAATCTGTTAACACAGTTCGTATGAAATTGGGCGATGGTCTGGTGGGTAAATCTCTCAGGGAGATGAGCCCGGTTTACGAGAGAAAAAGTAGTGTGCATCCTGATTTTAAGTATTTTTCTGGGATTCAGGAAGAAAAGTATGAGGCGTTTCTTGCGGTTCCGGTTCTTCGTGGGCGGACTAGAATCGGAGTTTTGGTTGTGCAAAGGCCCAGCCGAAGTGTGTTTAAAGAACAGGAAATTGTGACATTAAGGGCCGTTGCTTCACAGCTTGCAAATCTTGTTGAGAATGCCCGTTTGTTTATGATGTTGCATAGGGGCCGGAAAAAAGAGAGGAAAAAGACAGGTGTAAGAGTCCCTAAACTGGTAAAGGGAAAAATTGCTTCAGAAGGGTTTGCACTGGGACCGGCACGCACAATTGATCTGGACAGTGTGTTTGAGAGTTTTCTGAACCGAAAGTATCAAAACATCTACACCATATCCGATTTTCATAACGCACTTCTGACTACAGAAAAACAGCTGGAGGATCTTCAGGCGAAAGTGGAGGAGAGACTCTCGGATGTGGCTTCGTTGATATTTACCGCTCATCTTCTTCTCCTTAAGGACACAGAGTTTGTGGGAGCCATGGCAAAGAAGATCGAAGGAGGTATGAATGTTCCCGAAGCGATCCTTTCAGTGGCAAAAGATTACGTTGAGCTGTTTTCTCATGGGGAGAGTTATCTTAGAGAAAAAGTTCAGGATATTGAAGATCTGACGGTTCGGTTGATGGGAAATCTTATAAAGGAACTGAGGGAATTGTACCGGTGTAATGGTCATGTTGTGATTGCAAAAGAACTTTACCCATCTGATATCCTCAAGCTCTCCTCCGAAGATGTGCTTGGAATAGTTATGGCCACGGGTGGTGTGACCTCTCATCTCTCTATTCTGGCCCGCTCACTTGGTATTCCTATGTTGATCATTGATAACCCAAAATTACTGTCCATATCTGATGAAACAGACTTGCTTCTGGACGCAGAGGTCGGGAACCTCTATGTCAATCCTGGGGAATCAGTAATTGCAAATTTCCATTCCAGGAATCAGGCCCGGGCTAAATCCAAAGGTAAACTAAAGGCGCTAAAACCCCAAACGTTTACCCGGGATGGAGTACGGGTAAAGCTGATGGCGAGCATAAACCTGCTTTCTGATGTCAAATTGGCAAAAGAAGTAAAATCTGAAGGGATAGGGCTGTACAGAACAGAATTCCCCTTTTTGATCAGAAGTGATTTTCCAACCGAAGAGGAACAGTATGTGGTATACCGGCAGCTTGCAGAAAGTGTAAAAGGGGAGGAGATAAACTTTAGGACTCTCGATATCGGCGGAGATAAGGTTCTCTCCTATTATGATATGGCCAAGGAGCAAAATCCTTTTTTAGGTATGCGATCCATCAGGTTTTCGCTTTGCAAAAGGGATGTTTTCCTGCAGCAGATCCGCGCCATGCTTAAGGCCGGATTTGATACCGATATACGTATCACTTTTCCGATGATATCCTCTCTGGAGGAGTTTCTTGAGGCGCGTAATCTTGTTTTGAAAAGCATAAAACAGCTTAAAGAGAAAAATATCCCACATAATTCAAAACCAAAAATTGGTATGATGGTAGAGGTACCTTCGGTAATTGATATGGCTGAAGAGTTTGCCGCGGCAAGTGATTTTCTGTCAATAGGAAGTAATGATCTTGTTCAGTATATGCTCGCCGTTGACAGGACAAATGAAAAGGTTGCCTCTTTTTATATCCCTCATCATCCCTCTATTTTCAGAGCTGTAAAGAGAGTGGCTGATGCGGCTGTTGCCTGCGGGAAAGAAATTATGATCTGTGGGGATATGGCTCATCAGGAAAAATATATACCTTTCTTCCTGGGTGCAGGAATTAAAACCCTCAGTCTTGAGCCCGGATATATTCCAAAAATCCAAAAGACAATAGAGAACATTGATTCCCAAAAAGCTAAGAAGGCTGCTGAAAAGATGCTTCGTTATTCCAAATCCTCTGACATTTTAAGATGTCTGGGGAGATCTTTTTCTCTCTAAAAGTCCCATAAAAGAGCTGCGCAACTTCTGAAGCCCCATTAATTCATAAAGAATAAATATTACAATCATTGATGGAAGTGAGGAAGTCGCTCCAATGACAATGTTGTAGATCAGTTTGTTATGCTCCGGAAAAATCTCAATGGCCAATCTGCGCAGAAAAACACAAAGGGCTGCTCCTATAGCAGATGCAAAAAGTATCCTGCTTAACTTACTAAACCACTCTATAAGCGACCTATATCCGCCAAAAGAACGACACCATAAAAAATACAGTGTTAAGAATTGTAAAACCATTGCAGACGCAGAGGCGAGCGCAATACCTTCCGCTCCGAGGCTTGAACTGAAAAGTATATAAAGGGGAATGCTTGAAATTGCAATCACAGTACTCACAACCATAGGCAGAATTGTGTTTTGCAGGGCATAGAATGAACGGGATATTATAAATGATGCAGAATATGCAAAGGCGCCTGTCAGGTAAACAGAAAAAACGGAGGCAACCTGACTTGTTGATTGTGCAGTAAAACTACCCCTTTCAAAAAGAATCGAAACAATCTCGGCCGAAAGCACTGCCATCAGGGCTGAAAGCGGGATGAGATAAATGGCAATGCCTGTGAGCATGTTATTGAGAAGGTCTGCCATTTTTTTATAAGCTTTTTCTGCCGCCATTTTGGAAAGATAGGGGTAGAATGCCACACCTGAAGCCTGTCCGAATATTGCAACAATAAACATCATGGTTCGTAAAGCGTAGTTTACACTGGATGCTGCTCCTTCATCAAGAAATGCACTGAAAAACCTGAAAAAGATTTCATTTGAAAAAGCCATGCCCAATCCTAAAACGAGTGGAATCGTCTTTTTGACATAATTAATGAACTCTGGATCCAGTGGCTTTACCTGTGGTTTAAACTTTAATCCTACACGCATCGCACCCGGGAGTTGCAGAAAAACATTTCCAACCAGCGAGCCGATCAAAACCCCCCAGGCGAATCCCTCTATACCGATATAGGGTCTGAGGAAATATCCGCATAAAATTATTCCAAGATTATAGCATAATGGGGATAATGCCGGAAGGAAGTACTTGTGATTGGCGTACTGCACAGCCATAAGAAACGCACCCCAGTAAAAAAACATCTGGGCCGGAAGAATAATTCTTGTCAGACGTATAGTAAGCTCGGCAGTTGCGGGATCTGAGGCGTTAGAGTTAAGAAAGGACAGAAGATTCGGAGTGAAAAACATCGCAACGGGAATAAATATGAGAAAAAGGATTGATCCGGTTGTAAACAAATTGGAGAACGTATTCCATGCCCCTTTGTTATCACCTCTGGTAAGAAACTTTTGAAAAATTGGTATAAAGGTAATTGAAAGAAAGCCACCGGCAAGAAAATGATTGAGAATTTCAGGTATAAGAAAAGAGGTAACATAGGCATCCATCTCGTAGCTGGTGCCTCCATATTGGGCCAGAACCATTTCCCGTATAAGGCCGGTGATTCTGCTTAAAAAAACAGAGCCCACCATGATCGCAGTAGCAATGGAGAGTGATTTTTTTAAGGATGGTTGTTTTTTTTGGGCTGCTTTATTAGAACTCATTACTGTTTCTTTGGTGAAAATGGAGTGATTTATTAAAACTATACCTTGTCCGGCAATATTAGCAAAGAGTTAATTTAAGTTCCGGCATTACCCAAAAAAAAAAGGGCCTGCATAGCTGGCCCTTTTGGTTGCGATAATTTGAAATTATCTTATTTTTTCTTTCTACCTGCCTTTTTTGCTGTCTTTTTGGTGGTTTTTTTCACCGCTTTCTTTGCAGCGACAGCCTTTTTGGGCTTTTTCTTCTGTGTCTCATTAATAATACGGTAAGTTTGGGAAACAGACAATTTGAATTTTTTTGCCAGAGCAGTACCTGACTTGCCGCTATTGTAAAGTTCTACAATTTCAGCATTCCTGGCACCATTTTGTGCAATTCTTGACTCAATCCCATATTTCTTGCGTAATTGATGAATCGCTTGCCGTGTAATGCCGAACTGTTCTCCAATTGCGGCATCCGTTTTAAACTTTTTCTGTAGTTTGACTAACTGAGACTTGGAAATCCTTGCCATACCATCTCCTCTCTTAAGTGAACACTCAATTTAAAGATCCCTGTTGTATAATTATTAATGTGTGTGGATGTAGGCTTTAAGTCTCAACCCTTATAAATATAATATAATTTACATAGGAGTCAATAGGGTTGTTTGCTTTTTAATACCTAATTGTAAAAATAGTTTACGACTTATACTAAGAATTATTGTGTATACCTTGAAAAAAGAAACAATTTGCCTCTCAGCACCCTATCTTTTGTATAAATAGCAAGCGTAAGGTATATTTCTCATATGCATGAAGATATTGTTGATTTTCTGGTAAGCAGGCCTGAAGGCACGCCATCACGGGTGATTTCTGAAATTTTTCTGAAATTCAAAAACCCCGATGATTCAATGGCCGATCTTGCAGTTAAAAGTATACTTCAGAAAGACCCCAGGTGTTTTAAGGGCAAAAACGGGTCGTGGTATGCCCAAAAAAAAACTGAAACAAAGCAGCAACGTGTTTTGCAGCTGCCCTGGGTCGCAGTGTATCTCCTGACAGATCCAGATCCTAAGAGTAAAAGATTACATCATATTGCCCTGTGGAACCTGATACCTGTTCCGGCATGTCTGAAATCTGCCTGGCTTACAGACCCTTCCGTTTTGAAATATGACGAAAAGTTGTCACTTGTGAGTCCGTATGACGCTCCGTTTGACCCTGACAAGGAATCGCTTTGCGGACAAATCAAGGCTGAACTGGAAAACAAAATTGTTGTGTTCTTCTCCTTCAGGCAGATGTCGCTCTTTACTTCCTTTATGTCGAATTATGGAGAATCCCCCCTGGACAACTCCTTTCTTTTGAGTCATTTTTACAAAGTGTTAAATTTGCCATCCTGCAAGCCCCTTGACCTCAACTCCTGTGCACAACAAATACTTGGTGCACAAAACACCTCCATAAACAGCGCCTATAAACAGGGTGAACTTTTCGCTTCCGTAATAAGTGAATTGATAAACAGGATTGAGGAAAACGGGATGGGTACACTGGATGAACTTGATGGTAATTTAAACAAAGGAAATACTTCACTATTCAGGAGTAAGGCTTTTACAGCAAATGATATTTCCTCACTTCCGGAAAAACCCGGTGTGTATGGATTTAAAAATGCCCAGGGGCACTACATATACATTGGTAAGGCTGTCAATCTAAAAAGGCGCATGTTAAGCTACTTTCGGGAAAATGATGAATCTCCGCAGAAGTTACTGCGCCTCAGAGAGGATACACACTCTTTTATAACACACATCTGCGGCTCGGAACTGGAGGCCCTGTTGTATGAGTACAGGCTGATAAGGAAATATTCACCTGCTTTAAACAGTCAAACTCAAATTACAGAGAGAAAAGGTGATTATAAGGAACTTGGTGATTGCATTGTGTTGCTCCCCGGTGTGCGGAAAAACAAAGGGATGTCGTTTTGGTTCAGAAACGGGCAAAAAATTAAAATTGTTCCCTTTGAAACTGACTTTTCTGAGTATGATTCCCTGAAAACTCTTTTGGAGGAATTCTTCTTTTCAGAAAAACTTTCTGCTGAATCAACCGATTTTCCGGAGCTGGAGATCGCCTTCAGGTGGATAAAGAAAAAGCAGGATTTTCTTACTATAGTTCCGGTGAGCAGGTACGCTGGTTCAGACGAGATTGTCAATGCAATGAAAAGCTACTGGGGTGATTTCGCTGAGCGTTATCAATGTTTGGATAAGCAGTGATTGTTGAGTTATTTCTGATCAACAAAAAAGAGGGGGTCTTTCAACAGTACCTTGTGTGCTTCTTTCCACATCGTTGCAGCATCTAAAAGATGGCACTCCGCATTAAATACATTACCGAAAACCAAACCCCTGTTGGTTACAATACCGGAGATCCTCTCGTAGCGCTGCAGTACACCTTTGAAGTTGTGTCTGAGAACTGTCATATAACGGTTATCTCCGTTTTCGAGTATTACTCTGTATCTGACATAATCTCCGAACAGATAAGGCGGTTCTGAAAGTTCCTCCACTGCATGCATGGATGTATTTGGTCTCAGGCCACATCCCAAAAAAAGAATTTTGCCACCATGTTCTTTAAGCTTTTGATAGGGGGAGTTTTTACCACATGGGGTATTACACTGTATGTGAGACTGTAACAATGTTTCGGCAAGTGGCCCAAATCCGCAAACTGAATGTGTAGGGTGCACGCTGCGCAAGACACCCTTTGTCGTCCTGAAAAATTCAGACATGCCGCCGACGCATGACGGAGTACGCTTTACATCGAAAAGGTTGTTCACTTTGTTGACTGTTTCGTAAGAGAGGGCCGGTACCAGAAGAGTACCATTGGCCCCGATGCAGTTCAATATGGAGTCTGTTACAATTTCGGCCTTACAGCTGAAATCCCCCAGTGATCTTAGCGACGAATGTACAAGAACGGTATCACCGGCTTCCAGGCCAAGTGAACTCAGTCCTCTTGTGAGCTGTTTTCTAATTTCACTGG
This sequence comes from Chitinispirillum alkaliphilum, assembly GCA_001045525.1. Taxonomy (NCBI): domain Bacteria; kingdom Pseudomonadati; phylum Fibrobacterota; class Chitinispirillia; order Chitinispirillales; family Chitinispirillaceae; genus Chitinispirillum; species Chitinispirillum alkaliphilum. Next base: position 44,770 of record LDWW01000015.1, read on the forward strand.
CGTTCACTTCCGTGATTTTCAGATGTCTTTATAGTCGTGTGCATGGTAAGAGGCACCGTTGACAATTTTGTCATCAAGCAGAAGAGGAGCCAAAGCGCCTGGAATCACCGTTTCCACGGCGTACTCTCCTTCAGGTCCCCCAAGATCGGTACGCAGCCAGCCCGGATCCAGAGAGTTGATTTTGACTCCTGTATTCTCCAGTTCCGGTACAAGGTCTTTGCAGTACTTATCGACTCCGGCCTTTGAAACACCATAAGGCATCATCTGGGGAATATCCTGAATGCCAGAAGTGGTAATTATTACTCTGCCCCAGCCACGTTTGATCATAAGCGGAATAAAGGCTTGGTTAAGCTGAACTATTGAAAACAGATTAATCTGGAAAAGCTCTTTCCACTCTGCTAATGAGATATCAAATACCTCTTTCCATTCGTTTTGAATGCCGGCGTTATTATACAGAATATCAACATGCCCTACCTGCTCAAGAACAGTGTTGATAATGCCCTGAACACTTTTTTCGTTGTTCAGTTCTCCGCAGATAACTTTTTTCTCTACATTATAGGGTTCAAGCATTTCCAGTGTTTGTTTTGCACCCTCTTCAGTTCGTCCGTGAATGATAACGTTGCACTCATGGCTTGCAAGACACTTTGCGATCTGCTGACCAATTCCTCTGTTTGAGCCGGTTACAAGCGCCCATTTTCCATTTAGATTACCCATGTTTATTAACCCTCTGTGATGAATTAGTAGATTTATTTGAAATAATATAGCTAATTAACAGGAATAAGAAAAGGGGGGTAGGGAGCAGGTTATAAGTGATTGCGGAAAACGGGGGCTGAATGAAAGATGATAAATGCCTTCCTGGAGCAGGGGGTTAACTATACAATTGTATTGTTGTAAATTAGCTGCTCGACAATTTATTTTTACCTTTTTTGAATTTTTCCGATTTTCTCACAATTCTCAGGAGGATAGATGCGTCGTTTTTTTACTTCAGAAAGTGTGTCTCAGGGGCATCCGGACAAGGTCTGTGACCAGATCTCAGATGCTATCCTTGATGCAATGCTGGCACAGGATTCAGAATCACGTGTAGCCTGTGAAACATTAGTTACCACAGGGCTGGTTGTTGTTGCCGGAGAGATCACAAGCAAGGCTGTTGTTGACGTGCAGGAGATTGTGAGAAAAACTATCCGGGAGATCGGTTATAACAGTACAGAGCTTGGTTTTGATGCTGATAGCTGCGGAATCCTTCTCTCCCTTCACCAGCAGTCCCCGGATATTTCCCAGGGTGTAACACAGGGCGAAGGGCTTTATAAGGAGCAGGGAGCCGGAGATCAGGGTATAATGTTCGGGTATGCATGTAATGAAACCGAAACCTATATGCCTATGGGTATATACTACGCCCACCGCCTGATGGAGGAACTGGTTGTACAGCGTGAAAGTGGTAAAATCCCCTACTTAAGACCCGATTCCAAATCCCAGGTCAGTGTTGAATATGATGATCTTACCCCAAAAAGAATCGACACTGTGGTTATTTCAACTCAGCATGACCCCGATGTCGATCATGCTACCATACAAAAGGATATGGCCGAGGTAGTTAAAAAGGTTATCCCTGCAGAACTTCTCGACTCTGAAACCGTCTATCACATCAATCCGACCGGCCGTTTTGTGGTCGGTGGTCCTCACGGAGATTCCGGCGTTACTGGGCGGAAAATAATAGTGGATACATATGGAGGCTACGGTGCCCATGGCGGAGGAGCATTTTCCGGGAAAGATCCTTCTAAGGTTGACAGAAGTGCGGCCTATGCTGCCCGCTGGGTGGCTAAAAACATAGTGGCAGCAGGTCTGGCTACACATTGTGAAATTCAGCTTAGTTATGCTATTGGTGTGGCAAAACCACTCTCTATTCATGTGGATACATACGGAACCGGCAAGCTTTCTGAATTGCAAATATGTGAAATAATCTGTGAATTGTTTGACCTTACTCCTTCCGGTATTATTGAGCGCCTTAACCTAAAGAGACCTATCTACAGGGAAACTGCCCGCAATGGTCATTTCGGAAGAGAGTTGCCAGATTTCACATGGGAAAAAACCGATATGGCAGAAGCAATAAAAAAAGCAGCAAAACTTTGATCTGTATTTAAGGAAATTTTTGAAAATAAAATCTTTTTCAGATCATAGTTTTATATTAAATGGTAGTGTAAGTTCCTTATCTATAGGCTGTGCCCAAGCAAATAGTTTCAGGGCACAGCTCATCAGGTATCTGCCTTCGCCCCGAAATGCCCTGTACAGACTATATATTTATCCCCTTTGGAGAGTACTATGGCTTTAATCCAGAATAAAGAAAAACTTTCAGATTCAGTTTGGCGTTTTCGTCTGTTTGCTCCCCGCATTGCCAGAAAAAGAGCTGCTGGGCAGTTTATTATTCTCAGGCCGGTTGAAAACAGTGAACGCATTCCTCTCACTATCGCTGATGCAGATGCAAATGAGGGCTGGATTGAAATCATTTTTCAGGCTGTGGGTAAAACTACCATGCAGTTACTGCAACTAAACGAGGGAGATTCTGTCCTGGACTTAGCTGGCCCACTTGGGAAGCCCACTCATATAGAAAAGTTCGGAGAAGTGCTCTGTATAGGCGGGGGAGTTGGTGTGGCACCCTTATATCCGATCATTTCAGCTCTGAGCGATGCAGGAAATGAGGTCACTTCAATAATTGGGGCAAGAAACAGGGACCTGCTTATCCTTGAAAATGAAGTTTCGGAAAAATCAAAACGTACACTGGTTGCCACTGATGATGGCTCCGCTGGTACAAAAGGTTTCGTTTCAGACGTTTTCAATCAACTTATAAGCAATGGTGAGCAGTTCGATGCTGCGTTTGTTATCGGGCCGGTTATAATGATGAAGGTCACCGCTTCTCTTACAGTTAAAGCGGGAATAAAAACCTTTGTATCACTCAATCCTATTATGATTGATGGTACAGGAATGTGCGGTGGGTGCAGGGTCACTGTTGGTGATAAGATCAGATTCGCCTGTGTGGAAGGGCCGGAATTTGATGCCGCTCAGATCGATTGGGATGAAATGGTGAATCGACTCGGCAGTTACAGAAAATTTGAGGAAAAATCCAGGGAAGAGCATGATTGCAGACTGGAAGGTGCAAAATGAGCAAAGCAGAAACGAAAAAGAAATTTGAATCACGCATTACTATGCGGGAGCAGGACCCAAAAATCAGAGCAGCCAATTTCCAGGAAGTACCCCACGGGTACTCTGAGCAGGAAGCTGTACAGGAGGCAAAGCGTTGCCTTCAGTGCAAAAAACCCCTGTGTGTCCAGGGCTGTCCTGTGAATGTGAAAATACCTGAATTCATTGACCTGATCGCAAAGGGTGATTTCGCTGCTGCCGCCAGAAAACTGAAAGAAACAAACGCATTGCCCGCTATATGCGGAAGAGTATGTCCTCAGGAGGAGCAGTGTGAGTCAAGGTGTATTCTTCAGAAAAAAGGGGTTCCCATTGCTGTAGGGAATCTGGAACGGTTTGCGGCTGATTGGGAGCGGGATCACAATGCTGTTAAACTGCCCGGAAAAAAACCTCCCAATGGCAAAAAGGTGGCTATTGCGGGTTCGGGACCCGCTGGTCTTACCTGTGCTGGTGAGCTGATAAAGGAAGGATTCGAGGTTACCATTTTCGAAGCCTTGCATGAAGCTGGAGGGGTGTTGGTGTATGGAATACCGGAATTCCGTTTGCCCAAAGAAATTGTAAGGCAGGAAATTGAATACCTTAAAAATCTGGGTGTGAAAATAGAGAAAAATTTTATCATCGGAAAAACTGCCACCATTGAAGAACTGCTTAGTGAAGAGGGTTTTGATGCAGTTTTCATAGGCAGTGGGGCAGGGCTGCCCTCATTTATGAAAATAAAGGGGGAAAACAGCATAGGGGTTTATTCTGCAAATGAGTATCTCACCAGAAGCAATCTGATGAAAGCCTATAGTGACACCCCCTCCACGCCGGTCATGAAGGGTAAGAGCGTGGTTACAATCGGGGGTGGAAATGTTGCCATGGATTCCGCCCGTACCGCTCTTAGGTTGGGTGCAGATGAATCGAGAATTGTCTACAGAAGAAGTGAATCTGAAATGCCGGCGCGAAAAGCTGAAGTTCATCATGCCAGGGAAGAGTGTATCATTTTTGAGCTGCTTTGCAACCCGACAGAGATCTTCTCTGATGAGAAAGGGGCAGTGAAGGGTATCAGATGTATACGCATGGAGTTGGGAGAACCTGATGCTACCGGGCGAAGAAGACCTGTACCGATTAAAGGAAGTGAATTTACAATCGATTGTGATGTGGTAGTCATTGCCATCGGGAATAATCCAAATCCATTGATCCCGGAGAGTACTCCGGATCTTGAGGTCTCAAAATGGGGTACCATCGTGGCCGATGAAGCTGATGGAAGAACTTCAAAAAAATATGTGTATGCAGGAGGCGATATCGTTACCGGGGCTGCAACAGTTATTCTGGCAATGGGAGCCGGAAAAACTGCCGCTCAGAGTATGATAAAAGATCTCCTAAGCTCTTGATATGCCCAGAAGGCAGAATCCTTCTTGCAATTCTGCCTTTCTGACCCGCCTCTGTTTTGGTGTGATTTGCCTTCTTTTGCATTGCAATCACACCTTTTTATCACTTCTTTTTTTTATTTCTATATATTATATGAATACAGGTGCAGCAGATATTGAAGATATCTGTTAAACTGCGTGGCTTAAAATGAATAATATCTTTTTAATCTTTTAAAGTTCTGCTGCAAAGGAGTGGGCTATGGCTAAAGGATCTTTATTGTTGCTGTTCATCTTGTTGGGTCGGGTTTTTGGGTATTTTGGTGGGGTGTACTACTCCGCAGAGAGCCCCGGTGGTTTGGATCCGCAGAATATCCCCATGTTTATCAATCTTGGGTTTGATGACAATCGTTATGCTGATGGGGTGGATTGGGTTCTGGATGAGCTTTTGGCCGGACGATACAATAATCAGGGAATTGGAAATAAGGCTACCTTTGATGGCACACCTATGGCTGTGAGTTTTTATGTCATAGGAAATGTCGATCTGCCCTGGTCTGAAGACCCCTTCAATCAACCGATTCCAGATGAGCGTCCCGTAACCGATGCTTTCAGGAGGGCCTATGATGCGGGGATGGGTATAGGGAATCACACCTGGACACATCAATACAACCTTTACGATCTTTCCGAAAATGAATCGATTGGCGGAAGACCGTCTCTTTACATGGAAATAGGCACCTGCTCAAAATATCTGGTAAATATAATGGGTATGCCCGTGCAGCATATTTATGGGTTCAGAACGCCCTATCTTGCCAATTCTCTGGACGGATCGTCATTTAAGGTTACCCGTGACTTAGGTATACTCTATGACTGCACTCTCAACAACAGCTTGCAGGGAAGTCGGCCTGCTGAGTGGACAAGAGCGGATTTCCCAGGTCGGATGGATAATGGCTGGACTGCCTGGGGCAGATTCCCGGTTGATAATTTCTGGCAGTTTCCCAATGCCACCTATCCTGTTACAGAGGGGGGGACCTTTTCTGACATGGGTTTCGACTCCGGGCCAAACGGATGGCCGGGAGGAGCAAGTGCAACTGCTATGTTCAACCAGATGAAATGGGCGATTCAGTATCATTATGAAACCAATCGTGCCCCAATAGATCTGGGCTTACACAGCGACTACTATTCTCAGGAAGCCCAGAACACACCCGGAAGCGGAGCCAGTCAATTTACCACACCCTTGAATGAGCGCCGCCGGGCTTTGGTCATGCTTCTTGATTGGATAGAGGAAGAGCTTCCTGATGCCAGAGTTGTTACCAAAATAGACGCAATTCGCTGGCTCACTAACCCTGTTGCTCTTGACGACCTGTCGAGAAATGATGAACTTACTTTCTCTGATGCAAGTGGGAGCGGCGTTTTGGCAAATATCCACACCATAACTGACGGAAACGGTTCAACAGCAGAAATAATTGATCCATTGTCACTTGGGGGTAACGGGACTGTAAATGTAACTGTACAGGATCCACCTACCTGGCGTGTGGAATCATATGCCGGTGTGGTTTACCCGCTAAAAAAGAATATGAGTGAAGTGCATTCTGTGCGTGTAACCTATAGCTCAGATCTGCCACTGAGGCTTGTTCTTGTCCAGGATGGTTTGGGAATGGGCTCTTATGGTAAGGGGCTGCCTTCAACCAATGGTGAAGTGAGAGTGGTGGAGCTGCCGGTGATCAGGGATTATTTTGAACTTCCCCGCCCTTATCAGAGCAATGCAGATCTTGATCTCTCAGCAGTTACGGAAGTTGCTCTTGTGGCTCAGGTTTTCGATACCACAATGAGTGGGACCTTCATTCCAAGCGTCGAGTTTTTCGGAGCTGGTCAGTTGAGTGATGAAGTCAGCGTGGCAAGTACAAGAAGAGCAAATGTTGAAAGAACATTCAGAGTTGAATCTTCAACAAGATCCGGTGTTTCAATATCAGTTCCTTATTCGGGCCTGTACAATGTAACACTCTATAATTTCCGTGGTCAGAGAGTGACTCAGCTCAATCAAAATCTCACCACAGGTAAGAATCTGATTAATTTTGGAAATGTTTCACCCGGCTCCTATATATTGAGAATAGAGGGGCGGAGCGGAACCCATACTGCAAGGTTTATGATCAAATAACTACAACCGCAAAACTACAGGGCAAGGGTTTGCAGGCCCGCCCTGTAGCTTAACATTCTCTGCACCTACAGCAGTAATGCGAACCTCATAAATAGAGCCTGTTTTGAGTTGGAAAAATCTGGAATCAGTTGTACAACGGTAGTTTTACAATAACTATGCACCCGCGGGGCGATGTGTGGTTGCGAATCGCTACACTACCCTTGTGACCTTCGATTATGCGTCTTACAATGCTTAAACCAAGGCCGTAGCGCCCCTTCTCAGTAGTGAAAAATGGCTCAAAGATTCTATCCGCACCGGCAAGAGGTAGTCCGGAGCCGTTATCGACAATCCGCACGATTATGTGGGATTCACCGGGTTCTGCAATATCGATTATAATTTCGGAGTTCCCCGGGCTGTGTTGTGCGGCGTTTTCAAGCAGATGGAGAAACGCTTCAATCAGTTTTTCCTTTTGAGCCGCAATAATTGCGTTGTGCTCATCTATTGGGGCATTCAATCGTACAGTTCGGTTCTCATGTGTTGAAGAGATTTTCCATAGCTGTATCGTTTCGTTGCAGATTTTCGCCAGAGAATTTGGAGTCATCTTCTCAGAATCTATGGACAAACCAAGGGTCAGTAATTGCTTTGTTAGATGGGACAGACGTTCTGTTTGTGATTTGATATGGTAAAAATAGTCCTTGTACTTGTTTTTCTTCCCTAAATCTTTCTGGAGTGCGTCTGAAAGTGAGGCAATACCGTTGAGGGGATTACGGACCTCGTGTGCAAGGCCGGATGTGATCTGGGCTAAAGTTGGATCATCATTAATTGTAGTCAGCTGCTCGTTTCTTGCATTCAGATCGTTTTTAAGTGAGAAGATCCGGGCTGAAACCTTAAGGAACTGAAGGATTTGATCATCAACGAAAAGAGGATTCTTATCAGCAATACAAATAACCCCGCAGAGCTTACCTGTGCTGCTTATAACCGGCACTCCCAGAAAACTTTTAAAATGGTTGTTCAGGTACTTGAGGTCATCGGAAAACATCAACTTAAGATCTCCGGAAACTCTGCAGGCATGGCCCTTTTTTATTACTATTCTACAGAACTTCGATGCCAGTTCTGTCCTCCGGAGATATCCCTCTTTGCAGGAAGTTGAAATGTGGAATATCCTCTTATCCTTTATGAGAGCCACGGAAACGAATTCACACTCAACCAGCTCTGCTATGCATTTCGAAAACAATGAACACTGGGTTTCCCCTGATGTGCATTGGGTTTCTGTTGCTGTTAATAAACTCTGAAGCAGTTTTTCTGAGCGTAACTGTTTTTGCACTGATAAGGAGGGAACCGTGTGTTCATCGGTATAATAGCCTGCTTGCATTGCGTCTGAATATGCTTGGGTGCTGCAGACTTTTTCAATAGTTATAATTCTGTAGTGATCCGATTTGTGGATTGAATTCACCACACACTTTACTTTTATTTGATTTCTGTTTTTCACCGCAAGATTATGGATACCTTCCCAATAACAGGTCTTTCCGGGGTGGAGCGGTGATAATGGCTGGTCTGTGTCCCTTGGGGTAAAGATGTCACTTAAGTACATGCATCTTAGTTCTGACTCGTCAAAGAGGCAGATGTTTCTAAACTCATGGTTGGAATATATGATTTTGTTTCTGTTATTAACTACAACAGATGGTGCAGACAGAGAATTTATAAGCTGCTCAATAAACAATAGAGATTTCTGAGCTGAATGTATAGGGTTAAAATCAAAAATGCCCGAAACTTTTTTTTCGTTTATAATCTGCCCCCTCTGAGATTTCTCCCCGCTTAGCTCTGTAATTTGTTTTTCAGTGGATATATTGCTAACTTGCTTCATGTATACTGAGTAAGATGCTTATAAGTGAATAAAACTGTTTATATACAATTTGGTTGTAACAGATGTGGTTGTGCCTGTGTTTTCCAGAATGAGGAACAGGTTCTGAAGTGAATGCGGTTAGCCTCTATTTGGAACTACAAATATAAGTGCTTTCAGAAAGGAAATGGGGAAAAATTGTAATTTAATAAATTCTGAAAATTGAACCAGATAGTATTACTGTTTTGGTTTTTTATCTGAATAAATTGCTCAGGCGTAACATTTCACCTCCGGGGTTGCTGATAATTTCGCCAGGATTGAGCATTTGTGATGGTATGGCCCCTTCTCAGACCGGAAGCTGGAATAACCGCCAGAAACATCTTTAAGGTATTGCTTAGCCTGCCGGGAGAGGGAAAGGAGCAGCTTTTTGGTTTCGGGATCCTCCTCAAGTGTGGAAAGATAGGAGAAGAGTTTAAGGTCTTTTTGCGCTTTCTCCTTTGCATATGTGCGGATTTCCTTAAGGGTGGTGGATGCAATTGGGTGAAAATTACTTGTGTTTGCCAGTTTCTCTATTTCTTCGTTTGAAATGGTAGTTTGTTTTTTGGCATCAAGCTGGACCTGAACAAACTGTACACGTTTTTTGCCGGCAAGGTAATAGAGATAGAGTTTTTTATCGTGATTGGTACACATTTTTGCCTGCTGTGCATAAAAGTTTGCGGTTTCCAGTATTTGTTTAAGGGCAAAGTTGAGGAAATCTGTATAGCGACAGTCGTTCATTTGGTTTTCTCCCTGGAATTGATAAAAAGTGACACACTAACTAACGCAATTCGTGTGCCACTTTTCACCTTGATTTCAGGGGAACTTTGGTAAGTTAAGAGCGGTAAGGTCTGGAGCGTTTTTTAAAATAGGAATCAAAATGAGAAAATTTTTGACAAAAAAGCTTTTTCATGCCGTTGTATGCTGTTGTAATTTATCCAGTTTTCTGTACAATGAAGAGAGTGATATGCCCAGAGCTGAGCTTGTTTCATACTTATCTCCTCCAAAGTGCTTAAGTGCTTTGACAATGTGGCGTTTCTCAAGATCATCCAGATTCCATATTTCCGGCGTGGGTTCATCGTATTTTGCACTGCCGGATGTTTCCAGGCCAGGGAAATGTGCAGGGCTCAGTGGTGCGCCCTGTGCCAGGAGAAGTGCCCGCTCAAGCATATTGCGCAATTCTCTTATGTTACCGGGCCATTTATAGTTTATGAGCAAATTGATCAGATCCTCTGAGAGCGGAAAGTGCTGATAGCTGAAGCTTGTGAGAACATGCTTTAAAAGCTCTGCAAGATCGCTTTTTCTCTCCCTTAAAGCCGGAATATTAATTGGAAAAATGCATATCCTGTAATAGAGGTCTTTTCTGAAGTTTCCGCTGTCTGATTCCTCCATGAGGTTGCGGTTGGTTGCACATACCAGTCTGAAATCGCTTGTGCGGAGTTTGTTTTCACCTATTCTTCTATAGGATTTTTCCTCAATCGTTTTAAGGAGCTGAGTTTGCACTTCCAGATCCATATCTCCTATTTCATCCAAAAACAGCGTTCCTCCATCTGCAACCTCAATCAATCCGGCACGGTCTTTAATGGCCGAAGTGAAAGCGCCTTTGGTGTGCCCGAAAAGCTCACTTCTGAGAAGTTCTCCCTTTAGACTTGAACAGTTAACCTCAACAAATGCCTCGTTTTTTCTGGCACTGTGGTCGTGAATCCAGCGCGCAAGAACCCCCTTGCCTGTACCGGTTTCCCCATGCAGCAATACTACAGTGTGGTTCATGGCTGCGACATTTGCATACTGAAGCACTTTTTCTATTACGGGGCTGGAACCGAAATAGGGTTCTCCCTGCTGGGGGGTGAGACGTTGGTGGATTATGTCCCGTTTGCGAAGGGCTTCAAACTCGAGCCCTTTTTTGAGGCTGATGTTGAGATCATCCATGTTTACCGGCTTGGTAAGGAAGTTGTGCGCTCCGAGTTTCATCGCTTTAACGGCGGTTGGGATATCGCTGATCCCGGTGATAATTATTATAGCGGTGTTTTCGTGGGCGCTTTTAAGCTCCCCTATCCAGTCAATTGAATTGCCGTCGGGAAGCTTGAGATCCAAAAGAACTGCATCAAAACTCTCCTTGGAGGTAAGACGCTTGGCATCCTTGAGGCATTTGGCTGTCTGCATAGTGTAGCCGGCTTTGGTCAGGTATCGGGAATATGCAAATAGTGTGGCTTCTTCATCGTCAACTAAAAGTATCTTGCGTGTTTTCATTCAAAGCTCCCTAAACCAATGGATTAATTTTTCTTTTTTGTCTCTGAGAATAAGTAAAAGATGCAGCGCGCGCATGCGAAATGTATGCTTACCGTTAAGACCTGCTGAAGCATACTCAATAATCGAGAGTAATTGTAAGAACTAACAAAATAAATTGTTGTATCTGTGATAACCCACTGAAAAAAGATGCTGCAAAAACCTTACCGAAAAAATTCACGCCACATTTTTACCACTATACCTACTAATATAACTCTATTTGCGATAAACTTCTTTCACAAAACCAAAATTGTCAAAAAGATGGCGTGAGCATAAAAAAAGGTTGATGAAAACCCCAAGCGTCGTGGAGGCAAATATCGCAATCATCACACCTATCTGATACCGTATGGCTGTCCCGGGGGAAGCTCCTCCAAGTATCTGCCCGGTCATCATCCCCGGAAGAGAAACAAGACCCATAGTGGCCATTGTAGAAACGGTAGGCGCAAGAGCGCTCTGTACGGATGTGGAAAAAATTGGCCTTGAGGCCTCAAATGGTGTTGCACCCATGAAAAGAAAGTTAATGTACTCTTCCTCACGATCTCTTATCTGGGAGGTGTATCTTTCAAGACCCACTATATTTCCCCTCAGACAGTTTCCAAGTATCATCCCTGATATAGGTATAAGATAACGGGCATCATAAAAGGGGGTAGGGCCGACTGCAAAAAGAATGAAAAAGGCTACTATCAGGATGGTGCTTATGGAGAGTCCTGTAAAAGTAATAAGGAAAAGGGGTTTGGATTTTAATCCGCTGTTGGAGCGTATGTTGAAATTTGCAACAAGAATCATGATTAAAATCCATGAAAAATTGATTAAGGGATGATTGGTGGTAAAAACAACCTCCAGATAAAGCCCAACCAGAAAGAGCTGAATGCTCATCCGCAATATCGCACCGAGTGATCTCCTCACAAGGGAAGTATCGGTAAGGATGAAAAGTATCACGGGTATCAGGCTCAAGCTGTAGATCCAGATCATATTATAAAAAGACAGCTCCGCAGTGTTCATTCAGCCCCCATCCCCCCTTCTCTCATACAGATTGGCTCTTTCCCCGTTCTCGATCTCCAAAACCTTGTCAAACGATCTCTTCCAGCCTGAGTTGTGGGTGATAACTACAAGGGTTTTTTCCATCCTCAAAAGTAACCTGAGCAAATCTGATTCGTTTTTCTCATCCAATGCCGAAGCGGGCTCATCGATAAGGAAAAGATCTCTTTCCAAAAGCAGTGCACGTGCGATTGCAAGTCTCTGCTTCTCGCCCCCTGAGAGTGCGGAGGTTTTTCTGTTTAAAATTTCTCCTCTCAGATTCACCGCTGTGAGCACCTGTTCAATTTTTTCCCGTGAGGGAGTAAGATCTCTGTTTGCCGCAAAAGAAAATGGTAAAAGCAGGCTTTCTTTGACTGATTCTGCTCCCGGAGCAGCTGTCTGGGGAATGTAGGTAATTTGGGTTCTGAGGGATTTTGCCAGTTTGGGGGTGAGTGGACGATTATTGAAAAGGACCTCTCCTGAGGCAGGCCTGTGTCTGCCCATCAATGTAAATAGTATAGTGGATTTGCCCGATCCTGAAGGTCCGAAAATGAGTACCTTTTCACCTGCGTCTACAGTGAAGGATATGTTTTTCAGTATCGGGTTCCCTTCCCTGCCAAAAACTGTGACATTTCTGAACTCAATCAGCGGTATTGTCAATTTCTCCAAGGAGTTCCCTCGCTTTTTCTCTGCCCTCTTTGAGCGCCAGCTGCCCGTCAGGGGTTATATAGTAACATTTGCGGAGTTTGCCGTTGGTTTTTTCCGTAGCCCTGCTCAGGTATCCCTCGCGAAGCATCCGGTGAAGGATCGGGTAGAGGGTGCCGGGGCTGAGGGTGTAGCCATGGGAGGAAAGTTCCCTCAGCAGTTCAAACCCATACACTTTCCCCTCGTCTGCGTGGTGGAGGATGTGAAGCTTGATAAAACCGAGAAAAAGTGACCTCTGCACTGTATCGCCCTCCGTTATCGAAAACCGATATAAAATACATCGTTTGATTTTTTAGATCAAGAAGAATAGATTGAGTGCTGTTGTCTTCCTGCAGAGTATTATTTTACATCTCTTTGCATTCGATTTAATCATATAAAAAATGAGGGGCTGTTTTTTATGAACAATTCTTTACCCTGGAGCCGCACCCACAGTTGTGGTGAACTTAGCTCAAATGATGAGAATAGAGAAGTTGTTCTTGCTGGTTGGGTTCATAACTGGAGGGATCATGGTGGAGTTATATTTATCGATCTGAGAGACAGGGCTGGCATAACTCAGCTGATTTTTAATCCTTCTGCAAATGCCGGGCTTGCCAAAAAGGCTTCACGCCTGAGGCATGAGTTTGTGATAGCGATAAGGGGCAGGGTTCAGAGACGGCCTGATGAGATGGTAAATCCCAAAATGGTAACCGGGGGGATTGAGATTGCGGTAGACGCACTGGAAATTCTCAACGACTCCCAGACACCTCCCCTGCACATCAACAGTCCGGAAAAGACGGAATCCGAGGAACTGAGGTTAAAATACCGCTACCTCGATTTGAGGCGGCCCTTTTTGAAAAAAAACATCATTTTCAGGCATACCCTGACCATGGAGGTTCGAAAGTTTCTCAGTTCCCAGGGGTTTTATGAAATTGAGACTCCATTACTAATGAAGAGCACTCCGGAGGGAGCACGTGATTTTCTGGTTCCAAGCAGACTCAGCAAGGGACGGTTTTATGCTCTGCCCCAGTCGCCACAGACCTATAAGCAGTTATTGATGGTGTCGGGGTTTGAGAGGTATTTTCAGCTGGCGCGCTGTTTCAGGGACGAGGACCTTCGGGCCGATCGTCAGCCTGAGTTTACCCAGATCGATGCGGAGTTGTCGTTTGTGGATGAGGAGGAGATTTATCTATTGTTTGAGGGACTGATAAAAACTGTTTTCCAGAACTGTCTGGGTAAAGAGATCAGCACACCATTCAGGCGTATGAGCTACAGGGAAGCGCTTTACACCTATGGAACCGATAAGCCCGATTTGAGGTTTGATCTGCCGATAAAAGATGTTTCTTCACTCTTTAGCGACTCGTCATTTAAGGTTTTCAGAACAGTATTGCAGAAGAAGGGTGCGATTGGAGCGATATGCGGAAAAAGCTGCGGGGATTTTTCCAGAAAGAAAATCGATGAACTTACGGCTCTTGTGGGAAGGTATGGTGCGGCCGGTCTCGTTTGGTTAAGGGTTAAGGATGGGGGGCTGCTTGAGGGCCCTTCTGCAAAGTTTTTTACACCTCAGGAGTCAGAGTCCCTTATTGCAGAAACCGGTGCTGAGCAGGGGGATATGATTTTCATTGTTGCGGCTTCGGGTGAAGTATGTTTTCCTTCTCTTGGGCAGTTGAGGCTGGAGCTGGGGCGGATAAAGGATTTGATGCGAAAAGATGAGTTCAGTTTGCTTTGGGTATATGGGTTTCCGCTTTTTCAGTTTAGTGAGGAGGAGAATCGCTACACCTCTGTTCATCATCCGTTTACTGCGCCGTTGGGGGAGGATGTGGAGTTGCTGGATGGAGCTGACTTTCACAAGGCGCGTTCAAGGGCTTACGATTTAGTGCTCAACGGAACTGAAATCGGGGGCGGAAGTATCAGAATTCACAATCAGAGCCTTCAGAGGAAAATATTCAACCTTCTTGAGATAGGTGAGAGGGAGGCGGAGGAGAAGTTTGGTTTTCTGCTTCATGCCCTCTCTTTCGGAGCGCCGCCTCACGGCGGGATTGCTCTTGGGCTGGACAGGTTGATTATGCTTATGCTCGGATTGGACAGTATACGGGATGTGATACCGTTTCCAAAAACTGCTGCGGGTATTTCTGTGATGGATAATGCACCCGACACAGTTTCCGGCAGGCAACTTGCTGAACTGGGTATAGGGCTGGTTGGTGATGAGGGAGGAGACGGGTAAGTGGGTTAAAGTTTCCTTGGTCAATGTTTTAGGGGGGAACTTTTAGCTTAGACTTGACATGTTCTTTAATTAATAACTATTATTATTGTTACCGGTTTAGAGCTGGTCCGGTTATAGAAAAGAAATTAATCTGGAGGATGGAATGTTGGTTAAGGCAAAGGCAATTGCAAGATTTTTGATTGTTGGAGGAATTTTGATCTCTTTTGGCGCAGGATGTAGTACAACCCCAACGATAAGTCAGGAAGATCAGGACAGGCTTGAAGAGGCCAGGATTGCAGCTGAAGAAGCAGAAAGAAAGCTCTCTGAGCTAAGACAGGAAAGGATTCGCCTTGAGCAGGGTGTTGATGAAGAGCCTGAAGCAGATCAGGAGCCGTAGGAAGTTTTCCCATGTTTGCAAACTGTACGGTCACGTAGAGTGTTTTTTCACTATAACCTATCCTGAGGATGGCCGCTTTCCGACATTTTGGACGAATTTCAAATGCAAGTCAGGACTATCGGTTTGAAACGTTTCTGTTCCGAGAGACGGTCATATATAATTCTCTGAAAAATTTTGTTTAAGGCGAAGGATACTCGGTCCTTTAATGAACACTAATTCCCGGAAAAAAACAGCACGGATAATCACAATCGGCGGGCGTAACTTTAAGCCCCGTATTCCGTCATTCCTAACCTATCCGCTCGTAGTACTGGCTCTCACTGTTATCGTTTTAATTCTGTTTTTTCCTTTCCACACAACAGTGCAGCCTTACGACTTGCCCAAAGTGGGTGAAGCAGCAAAAGAGACGATTATAGCTCCTTTTACTTTTGACATAAAACGATCGGCCGATGAGCTGGAGAGGGAGCGTAACAGGGCAATGGATCAGGTACTTCTGGTTATGGAGTATGATTCTGATGTTGCCGCAGGGGTTTTAGAAAGAATGGAGGAGGTTAGAGCTGATCTGAATCTCTATATCGATGAAACTGCCTCCGACTCTTTAAAAGAGCAGGTATATCGCCGACTCTCAAGGGAACTTTCCAACAGGGCTTTGCAGAATCTTATCAGCAGACCCGCACTTCTTGACGAGGCTGCAAGACAGGCGTCATTCACTCTGGAGAACGGAATCGCTTCAGTGCTTCTTGTCTCCAGTCCCGAGCAGCTTGCAGAGCTCAGGGCCCAGTACAATACCTCCTTTGATCAGCAGCTCCACTACGATAAGAAATTCGTTTCTCTTAAAAGGGACGGCTCAGAGTCTGTGGTTTCCACTGCGGAGATTCCGGTCAAGGAGGTTGCTCTCGAGCAGGTAAATGACCGTCTCAAAAGGGAGCGTAACCTCAGCTCTGAAGCGTTAAACACAATTTATGAGTTGTTGTATGTTTATGTGCGTCCCAACATAAGAGTTAACGGGGCTCTGACCATGAAGCGGCGCAATGAGGCTGCTGATGCAGTTCTTGAAATCAGTGGCAAGGTGATTAAGGATACAGAGGTGGTTAGAAAGCACCAGGAGGTGACCCCTGAAATCGTACAGAAAATCAGATCTCTTCATAAAGCTCTGGACAGAACGGAGGGTGTGGAGGCGAAAAGGCGGATAAGGGCGGGTAATATCGGGCGTTTGATGTTTGCATTGATCCCCTTACTCTTTTTTGCCTATTACATCAAATATCATGAACCTGATCTGGTCAAGTCACCAAAACAGCTAAGTGCGCTGGCACTCTGTCTTGTGCTGCAGGTGGTTGTTATCCGGGCTGCACTGTTCATTTTGCCAAAGTTGTTTGGTGAGGGGATGTATGAACTGCTGGTGGTCCCTGAGTATCTCATACCTGTTTCTCTTGGCGCAATCCTTACCGCTATTCTGTTCAACTTGCGCATATCTATGATGATGGCTCTGTTTACAGCTATCTATTTAGCTGTGGTGCTGGGGTTCAACCATTTTTTCTTTATCTATGGATTTCTCTGTTCTTTGGTTTCCAGCCTTTTTACTCATCACATCCGCTACAGGTGGCATTTTTTCAAGGCTATTCCGCCCGTCACTATCGTAAGCGTTGTGCTTATTACATTTTGGCATCTTATCGGGTTCAAAATTCCGCTGATTGCACTTGGTCAGAATTTCATCCTTGCCTTTTTAAGTGTTGTGGGGTCGATGTTTCTGGCCATGATTCTTACTCCGATGTTTGAAAGGCTCTTTGACATATCAACTGATATGACTCTGGTAGAGCTTTCAGACATGAATCATCCGATACTCAAGAGGCTCTCCATTGAGGCTGCCGGTACGTACAATCATAGTGTTCTGGTTGGTAATCTTGCTGAGTCTGCAGCTCAGAGAATAGGGGCAAATGCGCTTCTTGCAAGAGTGGCATCCTACTATCATGATATAGGGAAAATTGAAAAATCTGACTATTTTGTTGAAAACTGTATGCATGGAGACAGAAATCGTCACAGCAAGCTGACTCCCAGCATGAGTGCCCTGGTGATATCTTCACATGTCAAGGATGGTGTTGAGCTGGCCAAAAAGTACAAGCTTCCACGGGTAATTCAGGATGTGATAATGCAGCATCATGGCACCAGTACCGTATCCTTCTTCTATGAGAAAGCTCTTGAGCAGGACCCTCATAAGCAGGTGCAGGAGAAAGATTTCCGTTATCCGGGACCACCTCCTCAGACTCGTGAAACCGCTATTATCATGCTGGCCGATTCAGTGGAGGCAGCATCAAGAAGCATTGCCAGCAGCTCACCCAAGCTTCTCAGGGAATTGGTAAAGAAAATCATCAGAGACAAGTTTCTTGCCTCTCAACTGGATCAGTGTAATCTGACTCAAAGAGATTTATACGAAATAGTGGAAGGCTTTATGCCTGTCCTGCAGGGGATCTTTCACACCAGGATAGAGTATCCAAATAAAAAAAAGGGAGTGTTTATATAATGGGCAGAAAGAACAAGGGGTTTACAAGGAAAAACTTTTTCATCGACCGTAATTTACAGGGCAGGTATATGGTTACTTTTCTTGTTCCCATGATAATACTCCTGCTTTTTATGCTGGTTACCCTGTATTTCGCTTCTCAAACAATTATTTCCACGACAGCACGAATTGCAAGAAGGGATATGCAGAACATTACTGCTATGCATATGCAGGACAGGCCAGAGCCTACGGTGGAAGAGTACAGGGCACTCACAAACGAACTGAATGAATATGTAAGGGAACTCTCTACCAGTGCCAGTATCAGGCGTGAGCTTGTGGGCTCCTTGTTGTTTGTGTTTGGTGTGGGGCTGTTGCTTGTGATAGCTCAGATCGTTCTGTTAACTATATTTTTCTCTCATAAACTGGCAGGTCCGGTGTATCGTTTTGAAAAAGCCTGTAAAACTGTGATAGAGGGGTCATATGTAGATATGATCTATCTGCGCAGGGGAGATCAGATGCAGAATCTGGCGAAATTGCTAAATGAAGCGATAAGTGTTAC
This sequence comes from Chitinispirillum alkaliphilum, assembly GCA_001045525.1. Lineage (NCBI taxonomy): Bacteria > Pseudomonadati > Fibrobacterota > Chitinispirillia > Chitinispirillales > Chitinispirillaceae > Chitinispirillum > Chitinispirillum alkaliphilum. Next base: position 62,946 of record LDWW01000015.1, read on the forward strand.
ACGGGAAAGAATGAATATCCTGGCCTCTGGTGAGCAGGATAAAAAAGAAGAACTTAGTTCAAAAATAAAGATATAAACACTTTTTTATGTTGACTTTAACCTTACAATAATCTAATTTATTAAACTGTTTTGGAAACGTTATGAAAAAAAATCTCTTTGAAAAAAATAATTTTGTTCTTTTCGGAATTAGTTTGGTCCTTCTGGCTGTAGGATATATTTTATTAGCCCAGGGTCCTGCGGACAATCACTTGTCCAAAAGTGTTGCTCCAGCTATTCTGGTTTTTGTTTACGGCGGACTTCTACCTTATAGTATATTGTCAGGGTATCTGAAGGCCGGTAAAAAAGAGAACAAAGGAAAATAAGGGCGTTTAGCTCAGCTGGTATAGAGTGCCTGCCTTACAAGCAGGTGGTCGTAGGTTCGAATCCTACAACGCCCATTTAAATATATGGACCGGTAGTTCAGTTGGTTAGAACGCTGGCCTGTCAAGCCAGAGGCCGCGAGTTCAAGTCTCGTCCGGTCCGCCATATGAAGCCCTCTTCAAAAAAGAGGGCTATTTTTGTTTTTGGGACTGGTTTTTAATCATATTTAGATAATCGTATTTATTTACTCAGAAGCTTGAATTTTTCCTAATCAGGGATTGAGCAACTAATGGCTCAGAATATTGTGCTTATTGGTTCTTTGGCCGATAGTGAACTGGAATTAATAAAAGAAGTTGCGTCCCAATGGAATCTGGAAATTACCCCATTTGATTCCCAAAAATCTTCACCTTCTGCGGTTGGTTATATTTCCGCACTTCCATGCTCCTTTGACTCTCTGTTACAGTTATTTGCATCACAATCAATTGGTTTTGGGGAAAGAATTCCTTTCTTTCAGAAGCTTGAGACTGGTACTGTTCCGGAGTTTATGAAGGCGCTGCCTGTAAGCGGATTTTTCCAATTACCCCTAACTCCTCCGGTTGTTTACAACATGATTGCAGCCATGGTTCGGAACTGTGATGTGGTAAAGAGGGAAAACCAGCTAATCCGTGATATTTCTAAATACAGAAATCAAAACCACAGGCTTGTGCAAATAGGGGCTACACTGTCCTATGAAAATGATCTGGTCAGATTGCTGGAGCTTATTCTCACTGTAAGCAGAGAGATAGCAGGAGCTGATGCAGGCAGTATCTATACTTGTGAAAAATGTAAGATAGATGGGGTTGAAAAACCCGCTCTTCGTTTCAGGGTTTATCAGAACGATTCTGTTAACCTGCCCAACTCTGAAGTGGTTATGCCGGTAAATTCAAACTCAATTGCAGGGTATGTTGCACAAAGTGGAGCATCGCTTCTAATCGATGATGTGGATAGCCTGGATGGAAGTACGCCCTACTGCTTATCAAAAAAGCTGGAAAGAGAGTTCGGTTACAGGATAAAGTCGATGCTGACTGTGCCGCTTAAAAATATGGAAGGGGATGTGGTTGGGGTACTGCAGCTGATGAATAAAAAATTCGATCACACCAAAACCCTTGCAGATCCAAAAGATGTAAAGGAGTATGCGTTTCCGTTTATAAGTGAAGATGAGGAGATTATTCTCTCAATTGCAAGTTATGCTGCAGTTTCAATTGAGAGAGTTATGCTGTATGACAATATAAAAATGATTTTTGAGGGATTTCTGAGTTCTTCCATTGCTGCTATCGATGCACGGGACAGGGTCACAAGCGGTCATTCAAAGCGGGTGCAGGGATATGCTGAGGCATTTGTAAAGGCTGCAGCAGGAATGGCTGAGGAAAATGTATTTACCCGGCTCGCTTCTTCCCCAGAGCGGGTGAGGCAGTTTAAATTTGCCGCACTTCTTCATGATATAGGGAAAATCGGGGTGCCCGAAGCAGTTTTGACAAAAGAACACAGGCTGACTGAGGGGGGGCTTTCTGCTTTGATCTCCAGGTTCGAATATATAAGGCTTCTCATGAGAACGACTGAAATCCTCCTCCCCTGGGAATCTGAAGAGCAGCTTGACAGCAATATCGAATTCATAAAGAAAATCAATAAAGCCGGTTACCTCTGTGATGAAGATTATCAATGTCTCCTTCGGTTAAAGGATGTCAAATACAGGACAATCGATGGAGCAGAGCATAAACTTATAAGTGAATATGAGTGGGAGTGTCTTTCTGTGAGGAAAGGAAATCTGACCACAAAAGAACGAGAATTGATTAATTCACATGCAATGTCAACGTTTAGAATACTCTCAAAGATCCCCTGGACCAAAAGTATGGAGCAGATTCCCTATATCGCTTGTCATCATCACGAAAAAATTGACGGTACCGGTTATCCCCACGGTTTGAAGGGGGAAGAGATTCCGCTGGAGAGCAGGATTTTAGCCGTAGTTGATATATACGAGGCACTTGTTGCACAGGATCGCCCCTACAAGCCTAAAATGGAATACCAAAAAGCCCTTGGTATCCTGAAAAGCGAGGTTGACTCCGGGCGTCTTGATCCTGATGTGTACCGATTTTTTGTAGAAAAAGAAATTTATAAATTGTATTTGGATCAGGAATATGAAACTGATACTCAATGATGTCCCGCTTCACAACAAAAACACCTTCAGGATAGGTGGGAAAGCAAAGCTGTTTGCTCAACCCTCATCAGAAACTCAGCTTCTTGAGCTACTGAACTACTCCGGGGAAAAAGATATTCCGGTGCTTATTCTGGGCAGAGGGTCGAATATACTTGTCAGTGACAGTGGGTGGGACGGACTTGTAATTAATATTTCAGAAAATTTCAGCAGGTTGGAATGGACTGGCTCCGAAGTGCAATGCATGAGCGGGGCATGTCTCGATAAGTTGATTATGGAATCAATCAGACGTGGTTTTTCCGGCATGGAGGAGCTCTCCGGCATACCCGGCACAATTGGGGGCGCAGTTACCATGAATGCCGGTGCGTTTTCTTCCTGTATTGCGGATACCATTATCTCTGCCCGCTATATTAATCCTGCTACCCAACTTGTACACGAATGCCCTGCTGGTGAGCTGGAACTTGGATACCGAACAAGTAAAATTAAAAGGGATGGATCAATTCTGGTTTCAGCTGAATTCTCTTTTTCTCTGTCTGATCCTGAAAAACTCCACTCTAAGAGAATGGAAATTTTAAAAAGAAGAAAAGGTAAACAACCACTTGAGTTCCCTAATTGTGGCAGCGTGTTTAAACGACCCCGGGGAAATTATGCCGGTACTCTCATTGAAAAGTGTTCACTGAAGGGCTACCGCTGCGGGGATGTGGAAGTATCCGCGAAACATGCAAATTTCATAGTCAACAGAGGCAATGGAAGTGCCAATGAGGTCCTTTGTGTTATAAATCATGTTCGCAAAACGGTATATCAGCAGCACGGTATACTGCTCGAACCTGAAGTTGTGTTTGCTGGTGAATTTGATCAGCCGCTCTATGTTCCAGAAGATTAATCTTTGCAGAAGGGTAAAATCATGAAAATTGAATATTCACTGTTTGCGACCGGTTTACTTGAATCAAACTGCTGTGTTGTGTATAATCGGGAGATCAATAAGTGTCTTATCATAGATCCCTCACAGGGATGTTCTGAAGTGATCGGTTTTATAAAAAAAGAATCGCTTACCCCCGTTGCTATCCTTCTGACACATGGTCACTTTGACCATATTACAGGTATACCTGAGATTCATAGTGAGTTTGGTGATCTGACTGTTTATATTCATCCCGGGGATGCCCCGATGCTTCAGAACTCAGATCTCAATGGTTCAGTGATGCTTGGGATGAATTTTTCCTATAAGGGGCAGGTTAATGAGTTGAAAGCTGGCCCTATGAAGCTGGAAGAATTTGAGTTCAGTGTGATACATCTTCCGGGGCATACTCCTGGTGGGTGTGCTTTTGTTTTCGATAAGGTGTGTTTTAGCGGAGATGTGCTTTTTGCCGGGTCTGTTGGAAGGAGTGATTTTCCCGGTGGTGATGGTGAGGAGTTGATCAGGGGGATAAAGACCAGGCTTATGGCACTACCCGACGACACTGTGGTGTGCCCCGGGCATGGGGGTAGAACCACAATCGCCAGAGAGAGAAAATTGAATCCTTTTCTTCTGTAGATGATTTTCACATGACAAAGCTTCCCTATCTTGACACCTATATGGCTTATCTGAAGATGGAGAAGGCCCTGAGTGATAACACGGCACAGTCCTACCGGTTTGATTTGGTCCGTATGGCGGCTTATCTTAAACAGCATGGGGTTGTAAGTCTTGATAAGGTAACCCCAGGTCTTCTTTCCGGATATATACGTCTTCTATATGACATAGGGTTTGCCCCGGCTTCCATTCAGCGCTCCACCTCTTCTATCAGAAGTTTTTTTTCCTTCATCTCTTCAGAGGGCTTTATAAGCAGCGATCCGACTGAATTGCTTGAAGCTCCAAGGAACTCAAGAACACTTCCATCTGTTTTGTCTGTGGAGGAGATTGAAAAAATTCTGGCTTCGGTCGATGTCACTGTAAAGGGTGGGTTGAGGAACAGAGCGATGCTTGAGACTCTTTATGCAACAGGAATGAGAGTTTCTGAGCTGAGATTTTTTGCACTTGATCAGATTATCGAATCGGAAGGGCTTGTCAGGATTTTCGGCAAGGGGTCTAAAGAGAGAATTGTGCCGATTGGAGAAGCTGCGCTATACTGGATCAAACGATATTGTGAGGAGGACCGGTTTCATTTTTTCAAGCCATTTTCAGATAACACGGTTTTTTTGAGTGTGCGGGGAAAAGCCATAACGAGAATGGGTATATGGAAAATTATCCGGCAGTATGTAAATATTGCGGGTGTAGATAAAGAGGTGTCTCCCCATACTTTCCGACACTCCTTTGCAACCCACCTTTTGGAAGGTGGTGCAGATATCCGAACAGTTCAGGAGATGCTTGGGCATTCAAATATTGTTACAACTGAGATATACACTCATGTTGATAGGGAGTACCTAAAAGAGGTGCATAGAAGTTTCCATCCCCGTTTTAATCTCAATGGCTGAGCGAAACAGGGTAACAGAGCATTTCATGCTGTGAGGCTGAATCGGCACTGATGGGCAGAAGTTTTGGAAACTGAAATGATGAATTTCCTTGACTTCCTTTTTGGTTCATTGGATATTTATAGAAAACATCGGAGGACAAGTTTATGGCAAATACAACCAAACATGATTTGATAGCTTCAGTTTCAAAAACAACCGGCCTAACCCAGGGTGACAGCAAAATTGTAATAGAGGAGTTACTTGAAACCATATCTTCTATTCTGGAAGAGGGACACAATATAGAAATACGCGGTTTTGGAACATTTTATACCAAAGAGCGCAAACCCCGTCCGGCACGCAACCCAAAGACCGGAGAAGTCGTTCCGCTGCAAAGGAGAGTGGTTCCGCTTTTTAAGTATTCCAGTGAATTGAAAAAGAAGATAGCAGAAAATTTGATCAGTACTGCTACTATATAATTAAAAACGAAAGTCTGGAAAAGTTTAAGCAGGTGTCTGTTTTGTTTGTAAACAGACACCTGCTTTTTTTTTTGCTAATGACTCTTTCTTCCTTGAAAAAATTTTTAAACAGGAATATAATAACGAAGACCTGTTTTCTTTGGGAAGAAGGAAAGTTTATGACTGAAAAACAATATTTTCTGGTTGCTATTCTAGTGGTGTTTGCTGTTTTCAGGGTTGGAGCACAGGGCTTTTCCGAAGATGATTTTGGGGCAAATATTACATTGCCCAGTTTTGAAGCCAGAGTTTCGCTAGGGTTCAATTACGATATGTTAAAGCCTCCCACAGATGTGTCTTTCCATTATCCTGTAGGTTTTTTCGGAACTAATGTTCCCTTAAACCAAAATTTCAACCTTAGAAATATTGCAGGTAGTTTTGACAGAATCAGTGACTCTGTTTTCAATGATACCACTTTATTCAGAAATGGTGAGGATTTCCAACCCACTGCTGTGGCGCGCCAAAATCCAAACAACAGTGTTATTGTGAGTGTTCCGATGTTGGGTGGAGTCGGGAGTTTTTCCTATACGCAGAATTTCTTTCTGGAGTATGAGACTATTCTTGGCAATCCTTCGATTTTCCTCTCCTCTGATCTCGATGATGTAGACTTTATTCTGCGTGGAACCGTAAATGTTCCGCTGCATCTCTCGCTGGGTTGGGAGACCATGACATTTGGTTATGCATATCAGGTGGACAGGAATTTTACTTTTGCATTTAATCTGAGCCGGCATCTCTTTTTTGCAGATCTGAGAGGAAGAATCGATGCGGATTTGCTTGGGACTTATAATATTTATATCGACTCTGCAATGGGGTCTGTACACGGAGAACTTGACTATCCATCGGAGAGAATAAACGGGTATGCACTTGGGAGCTATGATGCTGAAGTGTGGACCCCGACACTGGGATTGAGATTCTGGAGATTCTCCCTTACATCGAGATTCGGTTTCAGTACCAGGGCGAGAGGGTCGTTTAGTGCAAGGTATTCACTCCCTGCATTCATTTATCCCGAAACGTTCAGGATGAAATACGATCTTGACGATCCGGATGTCTTAATGGATCCTGAAGTTAGGGAGCTTTTTCTGACCAATGCGGTAGATAGTTTGGGCTACAGTACTCAAAGCAGACTGCACTGGAAACTTCCGCATGCACATACTATAACTCTTGATCTCCTCGACAGGGCTGTTTCTATGTCGATCTCCTATACCAAACTGTTTGGGGAGTTGGAGATGCGTCTTGAGGATATCCGCAAAGAACAATGGGCAGCAGAATCAGGATCGGACAGGGAGGGTTTGGTTGATTCGCTCGGTTTTGATGTAGGTGTATCAGTGGATCACATTATAATGTTTCACGGTCGATATTTAGGGGCTTTTTTGAACGCGGGGGTATGTGCTATTGATGTCAGAAGTGGGGAAAGAGAGAACGTTCTGGGGGAGAATGTGCCTGCGAAGTTAAGAATGGGTGATGCTGCCATGCTTCCGATTCTGAATTTTGGATCAGCGATAGGTACCAAAATTCAGGTGTTATTGGAGCTAAACGTGTTACCGCTTCCTGCATTTAAAACAGGCATATACTACCATTTCTAAGAATTGAAAGGATCTGATTCATGACCTGCTTGAAAAAGATTGTATTATGTTTGATTTGGATCTGTGCATGTTTGTCAATTGCCTCGGCGCAAACTGCCGGAGGGTATATAATTGTGAATGCTCCTATAGGGGCTGTAGGAAGTGAACAGGTGCTGACTGTCGAATGGAGTGGAACAGTAAGGGATGAACTACCCCTTGATCCTTCATTCAGGGCGCCAGATTCGGGCAGGATTTTTTTCGACCTCTATCCGGGAGGATCAGATCTTTCAAATTATCGCTATGAGGTCGATGTCGCCTGGGAAGATTATGACAATTATCACATTCCGGGCACTCCTCCCAGAAGGGGAATACAGTTCAGACCCACAGATCAGGAGGACATGGGAACGGGCGTTTATTACTGTATAGTGGCCTGGCCGATGGAGTCAGACACTCTCTATTCAAATGAATTTCAGATTATGGTAGAGAGCCCCGATCCTGTTGACTGGGAATCTCCCTCAGGACGTACTGCCAATCTGACTCCGGTATTCAGGTGGAACGCAAACCCAGGTGTTCCTTATTACCATGTGATAATGTCAGATGAGGCAATTAAGATTGATGAATCAAGTGGTACAGTAAACCTCGAGGGTGTAAGTGTAGTTTGGCAAGCAATAACACCAAACACCAGTATCACCTACGGATCACCAGATCCGTCCGGAACTATCACTGCAGATCCTCCCCCCTTATCACCCGGACAGCGATACACCTGGATGGTGCTGAACAACTACGGAAATCACCCGGCCTTCTCCTCTCAGGTTATAAAACTGCCACCCGGTGAATTTACAATCGAGGGTGAACCGCTGGAAAGACCGGTAAATGTTTACCCTGTAAATGAGTGGAACCTTACAAGTGTCGATAATGAAAAGTTCTCGTTTAAATGGACTAATCTCGATCCTGCTGCTAACACTTACCAGATATATGTTTACGCTGCAGCAGATTCTTTGATTGACGGATTGGGTGAGGATATTAGCGCAAAGATTGCAGTCTGGCAGAAGACGGTTTCTGCTCAGAAAGATGTAGACACGATGAGTGTAGAAATCGAAGCTTCATCCATTCTGACAAGTAACAAGTACGCATGGAGAGTGATTGCAATCGATGACAGGGGGGCTGGCAGTGGCGGGGAATTATCGGAATTTTCCTACTATGTACCTACTGGTACTATGAACGTTTTTACAAGGGAAAAGCTGATTATGTCAAACGGTGAGTCTCTGGACACTGTTATAAACAGGGTTGGCCTGGTTGAGATTACCATGGATGTTCTCGATGGGCCAATGGAATCTGCTCTGCTGTTTTATACAAATCATGGTGGAGACCTCGTAAGAACACGTCCTGCCGGAACCTACCGTCTTACAGCTGTAAAGGAAGGCTATGAATCGCTGAGCCGAACGGTTGAGCTTGGGGATGGGGACGTTACCTTTGACACACTATATATGACGCGCCCGGCCTCAACTGTTTTTGGAAGAGTTAAGGATCAAACCGGCAGCGGTATAAACCTGGCTACCGTAAGGGCGATATCCGACAGAAATGACACAGTTGAAGTCAGGACTGATTCCAGAGGCAGTTTTGTACTTAACTGCTATGGAGCGGATTGGTGGATATCTGCCAGAAAAACAGGCTACAGGGAATCTTCCGTCAGGAAGATAACACTGGGTGATGGACAGAATTTTAATTTCGGAGCTGTTGAACTTCAGGTAAATGAACATACTCTTTCCGGCAATGTGAAAAATAACAACAATGATCCGGTGTTGGGAGCAAGAGTACGGCTCTTTCAAAACGGTAATCTCGTGGATCAGGTGTCATCTACACCTCAGGATGGTTCTTACTCCTTTTCTGTTGAGCCCGGTAATTATACTCTGAAAGCAGACCGTGCAGGTTTTACATCGTATACAAGAGAAGTAACTCTGACCGGGTCAAGAACGATCAGTATTACCCTTAACCCGGGTGCTGCTATGGTAGCGGGAAGAATTATCGGCAGAACCTGGTCAAACAGCCGTCAGGATTATGTGTATGCACCGATCAGGCAGGCTCAGATACAGTTTATAGATACGCAATCCCCCTCACAAAAAATTACTGTCTATTCAGATGCTACTTACGGTAACTACAGTGTAAGTCTTGCGGGTAATAAGAACTACAAAGTTATTGCTTCAGCCCCGGGATTTTCAAGCATGGGTGAATCAGGGTTAATTGAAACGGTTCCCTTTACAACTCACACCCACAATGATACTCTTCAGCGAAAAGCAACGATCAGCGGAAACGTAAGAATGATTGATGGGCAACCGGTGAGCGGTGTGTCCTTATCCCTTTCTGATACTTCACGCAATGTGACAGTCGTATCCGGACAGAGCGGATCAAACGGGATTTTTGAGTTAAACAGGATACCAGATGGGGAGTATGAATTACGGGCCGGAAGGGATGGTCTCGTGGTCAACAATTTTTCTCCGTCAGGATCGGTGACCGTTGTTGAGGGAAGAGCCATGCCAAATGATTTCGAGATCATGATGGAGGCAGGGGAGAAAACAATAAAATGGGTTGTCGAGGATTACGAGGGCAGTGGGTCAGTGAAAGTTCAGTCACCATTTCTAAGGAATATTTCGTTCCAGGATTCATTGACCAATGCCGGTCCCGGGGTTTACATTTTCCAGGCCGATGCAGATTCTGATTCCATTATCGACCTCTCATTCAGAAGAGTTGAGGTGCCCGTTGATGTCCAAACCTTTACAGACACATTTTCGCTGGGAGTCTCTCATGCCTCCCCCGACACTTTGATTCCGGAAAACGGATCGGTATCTCTGACCTTAAGATCTGTAAATGTACTTGATTCTGCAGTTATCTATTACAGAAACAGGGGTACCTCTTCATTTGAATCCCAAACACTCTCAGAACCTGACAGTAGCTATATATTTACATTTGTCCCAAGGGAGAACGGAACTGATCTGATTTACTATTTTCAGGCATTCTCCGGTAATGATGTTTATGGTTATGCCCAAGAGGTTTTTACCGCATTTGTGAAACCAGATACAACAAGACTGTCCCGTATTGAGATTTTTCCATTTTCAGAACAAATCGTATCCCTGCCTATATCGTATGAAGTAGAATTTTCTCTCAGGGGATACTATGCATCCTCTTTCATTCCCGCCGGAAATCTCAGTGATGATGCAATTGCCTGGGAACTGATAAATGCCCAGGGCAGTCGGCTTCAAAGCAATACCGGTACAAAGGTTAATCTCAGAACATCCAACTCTGGCAGTACAGACACCGTATGGTTAAGGGTGACCATTGATACCACCGAAATAGGCCTGGTCCCTGGATTGTCAGAAATCGACTCTGTCGGATTTGTTGTAACCGGTTCACGTATTGGGAGAATCGGAATTGCAAGGATTGACAACCGAAGCCCTGATCCTATAACAACATCGCGTGCCGACAGGGCTGTTTTCAGGGCAACCGGATTTGACTCCAAAGGGAACCGTTTGGATGTAGTACCAAATTGGTCAATATCTCCCGTTGATGCTGGGATTATAAGTAAAGAAGGAGTCTTCAGGCCATCAGAGAATTTTGTTGGACATGTAAGAGTGTTTGCAAGTGTGGGTTCAGTTACCGGAGAGTATAGTCCATACAATCGGAATGAAAATGTGCTGGATGCCGGGTTGCCTGTTCGCTACATACTAAGACATAAAGACAGAGCAGATACAGCAGATACCAGAAAGGGGTGTGTGTTGATATTCCCTAAAGGTGTTCTAAGGGAGGGTGAGAGTGGTTTGATTGAGATAAAAACTCCTGATACCAGAAATCAGGTCAAGAGAGGTTTTGGCAATGTGAGAATGGTTGACAGTATAGCGTATGAAATCAGCCAACTTGAAAGTGTCAGATTCAGGGACAGTGTGACACTGGTCCTTGGTATACCTCAGGAATTCAGAGAATTGGCTTTGACAGGAGAAAGAGATTTTTGGATAGCCAGATGGGACCGGGATAGTTTGCAATGGAACATACTGGAAAATTCGGTTGTTTCTTCTGCTGGGGAGGCCGTGAGTGCAAATGTAGCACACTTTTCGAAGTTTGCGGTCGTGTCACAGCCCAGGGAACTCTCTGCAAAACTTGAAATATCACCCAATCCATTTTCACCATTCATAAGACCTGTAAACGAATATGGACAGGATGCCCGTTTTGGAACCTGCATTCGGTACCGAATCGAGGCCCCGGAGCAGAGAGTTGCCAGTGCCAGGATCAACATATTCAACAATGTGGGGGACAGAGTATGGGCTGTTGAGCATCTGAATGCATCTTCTGGGGAGCATCGGATCTGGTGGGACGGACGTACCACAAGCAGAGAAGAAGTTTTTAGGGATGGTGCTGTGGGAGAGTTGAGTGGAATCAACCAGGGGCGGATGCTTAGAAATGGAAGATATTTTGTGGTTCTCACGGTCAGGGATATCAACGGTAAAGAAGTTCAGCACGTAAGACAAGTCATTCTGATGAAATGAGAAGTGCTACTACAAATGAAACAGAGCGGAGGCTTGTAGTGAAGTCATTTATTATAATACTGGTTATGCTATCTGTTGTTTACAGCAGCGAAAATCAAGGTGGTGTCTCCAAAGTCAGTGTAGGTGTATTGGCTCTATCGGCAGATGAGTCTCAGAGAGAAGATGCTGAACGGATGACTGGCGAACTGCAGACTGCACTTTCCGATATGGGCTTTTATGATGTGTACTCTCCTGCGCAGATAAGGGATGGGTTGGAGAGAAGGCATCTTAATGTACCCTCATTAATACGTGATCCCCGATGTGTTCTTCATGTTGGAAGGGCTCTTGGACTCGATAGGATGATTTACGGTTCGGTGGAAGTGTATCGAAACAGAGCCGGTATCTCACTGTATCTGATTGATGTCGGCCTCAGACAAACAATTGATAGGGTGCATATCAAAGGAGAGCCCGGAATCGATGCATCAACTGTACTGATGTCCGCTGTTTACAGATTACATGGCCAGAACGATACCCTCGCTACTGTACCATATTTTGGTCCGCAGGTTGACAACAAAAAGGGCCTTCTGGTCTCAGGGACTGCTTTTCTTGGTACAGGGTTGCTTTACGCTGTGATAAACAGTTTAATTGAACACAACAACGGGTATACCGTTTCAGGTGAAAATGTTAACTACAGAAACGAAGGGTTGAGCGGATTTTCATCCTCTGCCAATCAGATACCTGTTTTCGCCCGTCCGGCTGCATTGGCTAATTCATACACCGCAGTATCCGATGATGCGTACGGGGTATTGTATAATCCTGCAGGTATGGCATGGGTTGACGGACCTCAGATGGCGGGTGCATATCAGTACAGGTATGGGCTGCTGGATGTGATGTCTGCTTCCTATGTAAACAGGGCTACCAGAGAGATCGGTTTTGGTCATGCATTACTCTATGCCTCTGATAGAGATTTCGCCCTTACGGAGCTGTTTTTCGTGACATCGGTGGCCTACAGATTAAACCATCTGTTTCAGTCTCTTAACCCGCTTTCCCTGGGCGTATCTCTAAAAGTTGCCTCCAGCAGGGTTAAAAATCTCTCTCCAGATTCTCCGGCAGGATCTTCGATTGGGGCTGGGCTGGATGTAGGGCTGATATGGGAGTTGAGTGAGAGAATCAGATATGGATTGTTGCTGAGAGATTTACCTGTGATAAACAGGTGGAAAAACAGTGTGACAGATCATAGCTATTTTGAGGCTCATGCCGCGACTCTTCATATGGGTGGCAGTTTTCAGGCCGGCTATTCCACTCTCCTGGTTGCTGATGGACAGATCCCTGTATATCAGGATCAGCCTTGGAAAATGGGAGGGGGTTTGGAGCACGAACTGTTCAGAACAATTGCCCTTAGGATAGGAATGCAAAAAGAGATTATGAGTACAGACCCTACCCCCTGGAAAATTACCGGTGGATTTGGGCTGCGGCTCGATACAGAGAATCTTTTCGGAAGATCACTTCAGCTTGATTGCTCATATGAGCATAATACTTCCGGAGTTTTCAATGTACTCAATATTTCGGCTAAAGCAGACTTTTAAAGCGGGAAACAGCGGATTTAAAAATCCACTGCCAGAATGGTTATATCATCTTCAGGTGTAACTGTTCCGCAGAAATGCTTCTGATCTTCAAGTATGGCATTTACTGCTTCGGATGGTTTCAGCTCAAGAGAAGCAATGGTGGCTTTTGTGAGTTTGTCAATTCCATACATCTGGTCATCTTTGTTTTGTGCTTCAACCAGTCCGTCTGTATAAAGAAGTATTCTGTTGCAGCCCGGTTTGTAATCAATCTCTCTTTCTGATAGCATCATATCGGGGAAAACACCCATAAACAGGCCATCAGCTTTTATACTTGTACAGATTCTCTTCTCTTTATCCACTAAAAGAACAGGGCAGTGTCCTGCTGATGTAAACTTGAACTTTTGGGCATTTACATCGAGAACCGCATAAAATATTGTGACGAAATTATCTGTTCGGATTTCAGAAAGGAAAGTTTTGTTGATTTTTTCCAGCGTCTTCTGAGGTGAAAGTTCATCTTTGGCAAATGTTTTAAGTAAAATCTTTGCCATCGACATTATAAGTGCGGAGGCAACGCCATGCCCTGAGACATCCGCAACAACTAACCCGTAAATGTTAGGGTCTATTTCGAAGATATCATAGTAATCCCCTCCTACAGCATCGGCTGAAAGGTACTGGGCGCCTACGGCAAACGAGCCGCTGCTTTTAATGTTACCGGGTAGTAATCCCTGTTGAATAGTTCTGGCGTGTTCAAGATCATTCTGAATTTTTGACTGGGCGATCTGAAGATCCTGGTTAACCTTTTGAAGCTGTTCGTTTGTCTTGTGAAGATTGCTGTTTGCAGAGTCAAGTGCTTTTAATATACGGGAGTTTTCAATAAGTATACCGGTTATATTGATAATGGCGGTAAGTTGAGTGATATCGTCACTGCTGATATTCTCTTTACTGGTTCTGTCCATCCAAAAAACGCCGTCGGCCTTGAAAGCGGAACACTTGGTACAGCATTTCCTTTTTTCGTCTTCTGTGCGGGTGTTAAGCATCTGGCCGGCACCCATTACACTCCAGCAGTAAGGGTTGAATCCGCCGTGTGCGGGGCAGCTTGTCTTTGAACAGCATTTGATATCCTTGCACGCATGGTTCAGTTTGCTTACCATCGGAACCGCAAGATAATAGGCGGACCCGAAATTTTTGTAGAAGATATCATTTTGTCTGTCAGGCTCATCAACTATAATGTGCCGATTGAGAAAGATGGCGTCGGTAATCTCTCCACCATCAAACTCCATAGGTATAGCAAGTGAACTGACTTCGGAGTCATTGAATCCTACCCAGTGAGAAGGACAGAGTCTGAAGTTATCAGCCTGTATATCGAAAAGTATGATTCGGTCGAAACCTAAAAGTTCCTGAATCGCTAACAGGGCTGTTTTGATGATATTGTTAACATCTGTGCAGGAATGAAGCACTTTGGTAAGCTCATTGATCATTGATGCATTCATCAGCTGCATCTTAAGCTGTTCGTTCTGTGCTTCCAGTTGTCCGATGGAGTGGCCGGGGAGGTCTTTTGTTGAAGATGTTTTTGAAAAAACAGTTTTTTTCTCTGAACTCATGGATATTTATTCTTTTTTATGGGTTTTGGCCTCTGGATAGGACATAAACTTGACTTTTACCCCCTATTGGAACCATTTTTCTATATTTAATCAGCAATGTCGCTAATACTACAACGTATTTTGATAAACTTATAATCATTGTACAACTTTTTCAGTTGAATTCCAAGGGGGAATAGCTTGAATATCAAATACAACAAGAAAAAACAGGAACTGAAATCCGATCCAGTCATCACTGCTTTGGTAAAAGCGAAAGAATTCGTGTTAAAAAATAATACAGCGGTTATCGGGGGGCTTGTAGTTATTTTGTTTGTCCTGGTTGGAGTTCTTCTTTTTAACAGAGCAAAAGAATCCAGTATCAGACAGGCACAGGAGATGTTTGGTTTAGCGGTATTGGAGTACAATCAGAACAATCTTGATGAGGCAATCAGTTATTTCGGAGACGCTGCTAACAGCTTCAGTCACACACCGCAGGGCAAAATGAGTGCGTATATGCTGGGAGGTATTTATTATTCTCAGGATAACTTCGATGAAGCTATCAAATGGTTTGAAAGGGCAGTCTCAAATAAATCTTCATCCGGCTTTATAGGGGCTCAGGCATTGGTGGGTCTTGGTGTGAGCCATGAGGCCAGTGGGAACAGCGCAAAGGCGATGGAGTATTACAGAAGAGCTCTTAGGGATGACAGGATAGCTTTTCAGCACCCGTCCGTTCGTTGGAAAATGGCATTGCTGAGCCGATCTGAAAACAGCGAACTTGCCACCGAACTGTGCAAAGAGTTAATCTCTGATACCACTGCGACATATTATCATCAGGAAGCCAAAAATCTGCTGGCTAGCATGGAGGCTGGCTCTTAAATTTATTTTCTGAATAAAAAAATCAATATAAACGTCTCTACTGGAGGGTGTAATGAAAGTTTTACTTCTTGAAAATGCTCAAAATAAAGAGGAGCAGTTAAAAGAGGAGATGGAAGGGAAAAAGCTTGAAGTTATTTCCTGTCGCAGTTCCAATGATTTTTTGAATGCAATAGAAGAAACTGAGTTTGATAAGATAGTTATGAATCAGGAGTTCTGGGATAAGGGAAGTTCGATATATTGCTATTTCAACATAGGCCCAAAACTTAAAAACACACCTTTGCTTGTTTACAATGCAGAGGAAAACTTTGCTGCACTTTGTGACAGGGAAAAACATGAGCAGGACCAGATTCTTCATAAGCCTGTAGAAAACAGTCTTATCGTGGAAGCTGCTATGCAGAATTAATGTATTAAATGAGTGAAATTTCGAACAAAAAACTGATCTTTGAAGATTCGGACAGAGGAGGGATAATCCACATCGCCAATATCAAAGGTGGTGTTGGAAAGTCAACTGTGGCAACAAACCTTGCCGCAGCGCTGTCAAAAAAAGGCCCTACTCTCCTAATTGATCTCGATGTTCAGGGCAGTGTAAGCACTGCCCTGGGTGTTGATGAAATCCAGCCGAAGTATTCCTCGTGGGTGCTTTTCAAACGTCGCTTTGCCCTGGAGAATACTGAAAGAACATCCGGTGGTATTACCAATAGGTTGTATAATTTTCTACGCCGTTTCGAGCAGATCTGTTTTGGTCAAATCATTGGAAGAGGGTCGCTCAGATCCGCCATCGTAAAGGTAAGACCCTGTCTTGATCTTGTCCCCGCAAGTGCAGACCTTTTCCGGGTACCCCGGCTCTATCAACTTCAAAACCTTGTCCACAATCTCCAAATCTCCCGTCAATACTACAAATATGTAGTAATTGATACGCCTTCGGTTTGGAATAAGCTGAGTTACACATTATTTATCAATAGTGATTTGAATATAGTGCCTGTCACCCTGAATGCCCTTTCGACCAAAAGTTTGAGGGATTATCTTGCAAATGTTAAAAGGGTCACCGAAAAAAATCCTAACGTTCGTTTAAGAATAGTAAAGAACGAGGTTTACGGAAAACAGAATTCTGTGTTAAAGGGTAAGACCAGGACCATGAGTGAAAACAGAAAATACCTTGATTCACTCTGTGAGCAGGTATCTGTGAAAGGCAAAGCAGGATGCTCTTTTTTGCCTCAATCTCTGATTTTCGACCTTGAAATACCAGAGTCTGCGCATGTCAGAAACGCACAGGATGAGGGAAGACCGGTCTTTGAATCAATGCAATATTCTACAGCTCAGAAAGCCTTCGCAAATTTAGGAAAACATGTTCAGTTTGTTCTGAACAGTATAGACGATTCTCCCGCTCCGAGTACCTTTTTTGAAGAGCTTGTTTCAGTTAGTTTCAAAACTGCTGCTTTACTGGGCATAGTAGTTTTTGTTGGCTTTAACTCTCCAATAAAAAATGTCGCAGCCCCTCGACCCATGGCTCCCCAACAGCTTGTTGAGACTGATTCAGAAAGAGCCTTTGTACATACCTTTGGGCCTGGAGAAAGTATCTACAGAATAGCAAAATATGCTATATCCCGGTTTAGAGCCACGGTTCCAAGTCTTCAGGAATTAAGTGAATATGTCAGAGAAACCGTTAACATCTACAACAGCACAAGACCGCAGTATCAGCCTGCATTAACCAATATCAACAACATTCAACCCGGCTTGCAACTCACGTTTTACCCCCCTTCCGGTATTCACAACCCACACGAAAATGAATTAACTCAGGTTTATGCCTATTTTATGGCAATGGTTGATGCCCAACACCCTTATGTCACCGGGGTGTGGTGTGAACGGGGTACCGGTGGAGGAACACCCCATTATGGGATCGATGTCGCTGCACCTTATGGTTCTGAAGTTATAAGTCCTGCTGATGGAATTGCGGTACTAAGAACTGACAACATCGCGGGGAGAACCGTTGGGGTAAGAATGTTTGATGGCTCAATTATATTTTTCTCTCATCTTGATAAAAGGTTTGTTAGCACAGGTGATACTGTGAGCAAGGGCATGGCTCTGGGTACAATTGGAATGACAGGAAGGACTACCGGACCTCACGTACATATCGGATATGGCGTAGAAAGTCAGTCAAGACACGATATGTCTTTTGGAAGATTTCACTACAGACTTTCAGACCCCAAGCATTTTTTCTATAAACAATCTTTTTTCAGAAATTCAGACTGATGATCGCAAACCAAAAGGTTTTTTTTTAAGAATAGAATCAAAAGATCCCGTAAAGCTAAATTGTCCTGCACTCTTTTCAGCAGGGCGAACGGAAATTACATAAATTCGGGCTGAATTTTTACATTTGACCAGTTACAGCCAACCTTTAAACTTTTGATTTCTTCTTCAGTAGCTCTAATGCATGCTGTTTCGAGATTTCAGAATCGTCCCCGAGCATCCGGCTGATTTCGGCCACTTTTTCTTTGTCGGAAAGTTTTCTGACCACAGTGTGAGTGCGCTGCTCATGAAGGGTCTTGTTCACAACGTAATGATTATCTGCAATCGAGGCAATCTGATGAAGGTGGGAGATGCAAAAAATCTGATGCGTTTTACTTAGGGCATACAAGGCGTTTGCTACTTCTACAGCAACAACACCGCCGATACCTGTATCGATTTCATCAAAAATCAAAACCGGTATCTCATCCTGTTCGGAGAGGATCGACTTTATTGCAAGCATCAATCTTGAAATTTCACCTCCTGATGCACACTTGCAGAGTGGAAGAAACTCCTCTCCGGCATTTGTTTTTACAGTAAATCTGATGTAGTCAAGACCATCAGGGCCAGGTTTTTCCAAAGGCTGCAGTTCTGTTTTCCACTCTCCTCCTGTAAAACCAAGTTTTTCCATCTTGGAGGTTATGCCATTGTCGAAACCGGCAACTTTTTCCAAACGTTTATGACGCAATTTTTCTCCTGCGCTTTTGCATACTGCCTCTGCCTGTTTGAGCTTTTCCTGTAGTCTCTCCTCTTCGAAGCTGATATTTTCGATTTGAGAGAGATCGTTTGCTATGTTGTCTCTTTTTTCGATCAGCTCCTCAAGGGAACAGAAATATTTTTTCTTCAGCTTTTGAATTTTGGCAAGTCTCGAATTGATAAACTCTATTCTTGCAGGATTTGCCTGAGATGTCTTGCTCAGATAAGAATCACAGAACATTTCAAGATCACCGCAAACCGAAATCATGTTTTCGATATCAGATATCCAGGGTTGAGCCGCAGAATCAAATTTGCATAATGTGTCAAGTTTTTTCCTGATTTGCGACAACCTTTTTAAGGCAGAATCTCCGGAATTTAAAAGGTCTCCGATTTCAGAAACACAACTTATCCTCTCAGCGCTTGAGGTAAGAAGCGATAGTTCGTTTTCTAATTCCGACTCTTCACCGGGCTGAAGTTTAAGTTTACTCAACTCAGAAAACTGAAACTCAAGCAGCTCTTTTTTCTCCAGAAGTTTTTTTGCATTTTCTTTTGCCGACTGGAGTTCCTCTTTTGCAGAAACGAACAGGGTGTAACAATGTTGATAATCCTGTTTAATCTGACCCACTCCCGGTAGCTTGTCTACAAAGGCAATATGCTGTGGTTCGCTCATCAGTGACTGGTGTTCATGTTGACCATGAAGATCAATCAGATGATTCCCTAATCTCTTAAGTGAGGAGAGGGGAACGGGATTTTGGTTGATAAAAACCCTGTTTCTGCCATTTTGAGATATAGTTCGCCTGATAATAATCTGCATATCTTCTGCAGATATACCCATTTCATCGAGTACTGATTCTGTTGAGGGTGAGATTGCGGAAAATTCAAATACACCGCTGACTTCAGCTTCTGTGCTGCCGCTTCTGATAATCTCCGTTGATGCCCGTTCTCCCAGTAACAGACCTATGGAGCCAATAAGTATCGATTTTCCTGCTCCGGTTTCTCCGGTAAAGACCGAAAACCCCTCCTCAAACTGGAGACTGAGTTCTTTTATGAGGGCAATATTTTTAATGCGTAATTCACGAATCATAATTAGTTCCGTTGTTTGTAACCTTGACCCCACCCCAGTTTTTTGCGCAAAAGAGAAAAACAGGATTGTTCCGCAAGCTGAATCAGATTGGTGGTATCACCTCCGTAGGAGACCGTTATCTCGTCGCCGTTTTGCAGCGTTACCGACTCAAGCCCATCGGCGGTGAGAAGAAGGTCTGGATTTTTCTCGTTTATGAGCAGTTTAATCTCTTTTTCCGATGGTAAAATTATGGGCCGTTCCGTCAGGGAGTGAGGACAAATCGGGGTCAAAAGAAATGCCTTCACTGTAGGTTCCACAATGGGGCCGCCTGCTGAAAGGGAATATGCAGTCGAACCATTGGGTGTGGCCACTATAATCCCATCGGCAAAAAAGTCGGTTATGTAATCATTTCCATACCAGGCTGAAATGGAGGTGAGTTTTGGGGTGTTGATTCTGTTTATATAGATGTCATTAAGAGCATGATATCTGCATACTTCCTTTTTCTCTCTTGTAATACATGCTTCCAGCACCATTCTGCTGATTGTCTGATAGTTTCCCCTGCTGATTTCCCAAAGACTGTTTTCCAAATCTTCGGGCCCGATATCGGTAAGGAAGCCCAGTCCCCCGAGATTGACCCCTATAACGGGTTTCTGGGAAAACCTGCACATGTGTGCCACAGACAGAAAGGTTCCGTCTCCTCCGATAGAGACAAGAGCATCGCTGTTACTGATAAAATTTTCTACACTATCAGCAAATGGATAAGTATCCGGAAGTTGCTTTTTGAGAACAGGGTGGAACAAAAGTGAATAGTCGTTTTGTTTTGCCAGTTTGTTGATACGTGTGAGAACATCAACAACTTGTTTTGATTCGATAAAAGCAACAATTCCAAAGGAGGAAATCTGTTTCAAGCTTTTTTCTCCTCTTTTTTTGTGTTTCTGGATCTGAATTCACAAACCGAAGAGATAAGATTCTGAAAATCTGGCCAACGTCTGAGAATCAATTCATCACAAACGGTAGTTTCTCCCATACAGCGCAACCCTGCGGCCACCATTGCCCCACTGATATGGGGAGGCAGTGGTTCAGTAAGATCGAATCCGTCGAGGTATTTAGAGCCTTCAAGAACTATACCATCGGGCATCTCCCCATGCCTCGCTCCTAAAAGACGGATGCACTTTTCAAGTACATCTATTCCATCGGGAGTGTCAAGCCTGAAATCCTCAAGCCCTCTGAATACGGATTGAGCCTGAGCAAATGAGGCCAGAATAATCATTCCGGGAAGCGATGCTTTAAACTGATACAAGGGGCTGCAATGCATCTTTCTTCCGTTAAGATCATGTTTTTGCAACGTTATCAGCCCGTTTGCCCCATATGAAGAGCGGGGCTTTTCCTGAATGGTAAATTTACACCCTGCTTTGCGGGCAAAATTGAGAATCTGGGTGTTCCATGATTCAAGAGGAACATTACCTATAACAAATGCCCCCCTGGGGATAAGGCATTTGGCCACGATCAAAACTGCAGCAAGAGTTTCATCGCCGGGTACTCTTATCTCTACTTCTGAACTGAACCGGGATTTGGTAAAATCTGCTTCAACACTGTTGGTCTGTTTTTGATTTGGTTCGGTTTTTTTTCGTGACTGAAGAAAACGGATCCTTTTTGCAAGCAGATCTTCTTCCTGCTCAGTGGGGGTCAGGTTTTTCAACTTCAGTTTAAATCCAAGTGCAGAAATAATTGGTCTGAGTGGATTTGAGAAAAATGAGTTTAGAAGAAAAGTGTGTGCTTTCCTTGCCCCGAAAAGAAAGCTGATCAGAAGCCCTGCATACTCCTCTTGAACTTCTTTGTCAAGAGTCGTTTCAGGGGTAAATTCCTGACACTGTATAGCTGTGGATTGATCGAGCATAACTGTCTGGCAAATTATTCCAACATGCTTGGCTTTTTCTATCCAGTTTTGTATCCGCTTTTCTGATGCTCCCTGAACGTGAACTGTTTTTCCCATTCCCAGACCAATAAAGAGAAAATATTCCTGATAAGGAAACAGTGCCTCAGGTATTCGTAAAAAAACAGCTGGGTCATCCTGAATCGGAGTGAGAGTCCATGCGGTATCTGTGCAATCTATAGTAACCATCCCTTCCAGTGATTTTTTAATCTCCTGGGTGAGTGGTGTTGAAGGCACATGGGGAAATTTAAGTGTCAAGCCACCGGCACATCCGGCAAGTGCCGAGAGATACAAAAGATCGGTACTGGGTGGCAGGTCATATTTTCCGCTGATACTTTTTGCTGGCTGAAGTCGTAACATTTTTATACTAAGTCCTTTCACGGACGGTAAAACCGTTATCAGTTAAAACAGAAATAGCGCTGTTTGCAACTTCCTGAGTTTCAAAGGCAATGCGGATCGTACCTCCTTCGCCTTCTCGTACCTTAAGAACTTCTATATCCTTGATGTTGATATCTTGCTGAGCAAGTATGCAGGCGAGTGAGGATATAAAACCAGGCCGGTCTTCAGCCATTACCAGTATTTCACTCAGTTTTCTGATGAATCCTTTATTGGTAAAGGGGATCTGTTCCCTGATTTGCCGCGCTTTTTCAAAACTCTCCTGAAGGGAGTCGTTTTCAAGCCCTGTTTTGAAATTGCTTAGGTTTTCAATTAAACTGTCAAGCATTGATCCGATGTACTTTTTATTTGTTACAAGGATATCGTGCCACATGGAGTATGGTGCCGATGCAATGCGTGTTATATCACGAAATCCTCCGGCTGCCAGGTCCATTGTGCCGTGAACGGATTCTTCGTGCTTGTTGACCGATAAAACCAGTGCTGAAGCCGTGAGGTGAGGCAGGTGACTGACAGCTGCTGCTATGGAATCATGGGTGTCCGGTGGTAAAAAGACGTGTCGGCAACCAAGGTTTGATTCAAAAAACTCAGCGATAGCACTATCTTTCTCTCCGGCTTGCCCGGAGGGGGGAGTGAAAACATAAATTGCGTTTTGGAACAGATAAGGGTCACTTGCATCTGGTCCGCTTTTTTCTGATCCAGCCATTGGGTGCCCGCCAATAAAATATACATGGTCGGGTAAGGTGGTTTTTGCCATTTTTACTATTTCAGATTTTGTGCTGCCCACATCTGTTATTACCAGCCCCTCCGGCAGATCGCATTGGCCAAGTTGGGACAGGGTCTCCATTATGGCAAGGATAGGGGAGCAGAGAATCAAAAGGTCAGTTTCTTTTATAACTTTGGACAAGGACTCATAACCGTAACCCTCATCGATGCATCCTAACTTAATGGCTGATTGGATCCCTTTCTGAGATGACAGCCCGATTATTTTTCCCTCGTATCCGGATTTTTTAAGACCAGCACCTATCGAACCACCCAGAAGTCCGACACTGTAAATAGTAATTGTTTTGGGAGAAAAATTCATGTGTTCAGTTCCTCTTTGCGATTTAACAGATAAATAATTTCCCCCTCTTTTGTCAGAGGAATAACTGTATTCTTGTAAAAATCGACAATGGATTCAGGGGTTATAATGTTTCTGGTATTCGAGTTGGAACAGGTTTGTAAAGCTGAGGTTTTCTTTGCAATTCTTTCAATTATTCTGCTCTCAACTTCCGGACGGGTAAGCCGTTTTAGAAGACCATCCTTATCATTGTGATCTATTAGTTTTTGATACTCTGAAGGGGAGGCTCTGAATTTCGACTCTGCAACGTACATTGCTCCGAAATGAATCCTTCTTGAGATAGCCTGCAGAGCGTAGACATCATATTCAACACTGGAACCATAATGGCCATCATCCCCTTTGGGGCATATTGCTGAAATCAAATCCAGGTATTTGGGTAATATGGAAGATGTTAAATTAATCTTGTTGAAATTATCTATGTAGAGATCTTTTTGGGAAAGTTCAATTTGCCTTTTAGGAGGGCTGAGCAGTGTATTAAATGGCCTCTCTTCAGGTATGCAATATCTCCCGAAAATCGAATCCATATTTTCCTGATAATAAACCCTTAGCTCCATAAGAGAACGGGATTCCTCTTTTCCAAAACCACTTTTCCCCTTTTTGTATGCGACTTGGTTTCTACAGTACTGAGCTCTGTCAATGAGCTTGTAGATTATCGTCTCTTCAAAACTTTCCAGCTTTGAGGCGATAAAAGAGAGGTCAATCTGATTCATAATACCCTCTGGTTAAGTAGTGTGCCCGTTTTGTATGCTGCCACTGCTTCTTTAATCAGAGCACAGGGGTTTTCCCCTTTTTTCACCGATTCCTCAACTATCCTAACCAATGCACTTCCCACTATAGCGCCATCAGCTCCTGCGGTTGCAATCGATCTGACATGTTCGGGTGTGGAGATACCAAACCCTGCCAGCAGGGGTTTGTCAGTTTCTGAACGGAGCTTTTTAATTGTCATGTCAATGGAGCTGCTGAATACAGTATCCGCACCCGTTGCCCCTAATCTGCTTACAATATATACAAAGGAATCGACATTGCTGCAAATGTATTTCATACGCTTGGCGGGTGTGAGCTCACTTACAATAAACACTTTACCTATATTGTATTTAGTCATAGTTTTGCTGAGTTCTGAAGACTCCTCAGGCGGCATATCAACAACCAGCATACTGTCGATCCCCGCTTCCGACGCCTCTTTGCAGAACTTCTCATACCCCAGATAGTGAATACTGTTTGCATATAAAAGCAAACCTATCGGGATGTCAGATTTCTGGCGGAGTTTTTTTACAATCGAAAAGAAGCGGGAGTAATCCATTCCTCCTTGGATAGATCTCTGAGAGGCCCGTTGGTTTACCGGGCCATCCGCGATGGGGTCAGAAAAAGGAAACCCAATTTCCAGTATATCAGCACCGCCCTCAACGTATGAAAGCAAAATATCCAAAGACAGATCGGGATCGGGATCGCCGGCAACGGCAAAAGGAACAAAGGCTATTTCATTTCTTTTTTTCAGCTTACTAAATACTTGGGTATATCTGTTCATATTTTCTCTCCAAGGTAGTCTGCTACAGAAAAGATGTCTTTATCCCCTCTGCCGGAGAGATTAACTATCACAACAGAATCATTGGGAAGTTGCGGAGCGCATTTCAAGACGTGTGCAATTGCGTGTGATGACTCGAGCGCTGGTATGATACCCTCATTCTCACTGAGGCATTTGAATGCTTTAACAGCCTCTTCATCTGTAACGTAGGTGTAGGTTGCTCGTCCGGTTTCAAAAAGATGTGAGTGCTGAGGACCTACACCGCTGTAATCCAAACCGGCTGAAACAGAGTGAGTATCGGAGATCTGGCCATTTTCCTTTTGGAGCACGTATGAATAGGCTCCATGGAAAATTCCAGGTCTGGAGTATTCAGAGTTGGAAAGTCTTGCTGCATGATCAAGATTTTCTATCCCCTTGCCCCCAGCTTCAACACCTGTGAGACGGACATTTTTATCGTTTAAAAATGCTTCGAAAATTCCAATCGCATTTGAACCACCGCCTACGCAGGCAATTACTTCGTCGGGGAGGCGCTTGAGTTTTTTAAGTATCTGCTTGCGGGTTTCCTTACCAATTACCGATTGGAAATCTTTTACGATAGTGGGAAATGGGTGAGGACCAAGAGCGGATCCGAAAACGTAGTGAGTATCCCTAATGCTTTTTGTCCAGTCTCTGAGCGCTTCATTTACTGCATCTTTCAGGGTCATCCCACCGCTGTCAACCGGGATTACCTTTGCTCCCAGGAGGTTCATTCTGAAAACATTTGGTTTCTGACGGGCCATGTCAATTGTGCCCATGTATATATCGCACGACAAGCCAAGCAGAGCGGCTGCAGTTGCCGTGGCTACACCATGTTGACCAGCTCCGGTTTCTGCAATAAGGCGACTTTTCCCCATGTGTTTGGCCAGGAGAGCCTGCCCAAGAGCATTGGTTATCTTATGAGCACCGGTGTGGTTGAGGTCTTCACGTTTCAGGTATATAGAAGCTCCGCCACACATCCTGGAGAGATTTTTCGCCTCATAAAGAGGTGTCTCTCTTCCATTGAAATCGGTGAGAAGTCTGCTGTATTCTTCCTGAAGAGTGCTGTCTGTTCTGAATGTAGTGTAGGACTGCTCAACTTCATCCAGTGCCGGTATCAATGTCTCGGGTGCATACATTCCACCGAATCTGCCGAAATAACCTTTTTTTGTATTTTCCATTTACGCCTGCTTTAAATGAGTTTGCCAAAGCGTGATTTTATCAATTTTCTGTTTCCTTCAGTATCATACCTGCTGGCCCACAATATCGCAAACGCTCTTCCCTTTAGAGCCTTGCCGTTTACCGGCCCAAAATATCTTGAATCCAGCCCCTGCTGCCAGTTATCTGCTATGAGAAAAACATACTCGTTATCTACTGTAAATTGGTCGATAGCTTCACTTTCAGAATCATACACTCTGAATCCAAGCTCGAACTGACCCGGCGATGAATCTTCAAGATGATTACCAAGTCTTTCCCAGAAAAACCAGTCATGTCGCAGATCTTCGGGAACGGAACTGATTGGTCCGCTGTAAAGTGAAAAGTTTTCAATAATGAATTCATCAACGACTGTTTCACTTTCAAACACATTTACGCCAAGTTCGAACTCCTCTTGGGGCCGTTCCTGTTGTAAAACTGAAAAGGCGAAAAAGAAATCCCTGATTGAAAGAGAATGAAGATGGATGGTATCTCCCGGAGATGGAACGGTATAAGGTTCCATGAAATCACGGGGAGAATAGCGTGAAGGAACTATCGTCTCGCTTTGGTTGCTGCTGTAGGTAAATGGATTGTCCCCGATATAGAAAACACCGCTCTGGGTATGCACTCTTTCCCCTGAGCGGGATGAGACCCTAAGCAGGTTTTTAACATTGTCCTGAGGTGATCTGTAAAGCACCGGGGTGCCTCTTTCAGGAATTTGGGAGAGTGATCCGGGGAGTATGTGGGGTGTTTTGAAGTAGATTACCCGATCACCCCTGTCAAGTGTAGGAGACATCTGATTTCCTTCGATCACAACAGAATCAAGAAAAAAGGTCTTAATTGTGAGTCCAATTGCAAAAATCACTGCAAACTGTTTTAGTCCCTTGTACAGATAAATGCGGATATCGCAGGGACTATTGTGCTTTGCGCCCTTAAGCATATTACTCCCTGCTTAAAACTGCCAGGAATGCCTCCTGGGGAATTTCGATGTTACCGACCTGCTTCATTCTTTTCTTCCCCTCCTTTTGTTTTTCAAGGAGTTTTCTTTTACGGCTGATATCCCCTCCATAACATTTGGAAGTCACATCTTTACGGTAAGCTTTAACAGTGGTGCGTGCGATTGCTCTTGTACCAATAACAGCCTGAATGGCAACATCAAACTGCTGACGTGGGATAAGCTCTTTTAATTTTGACGTGATCATCTGACCGTAATGATAGGAGTTGTCCTTGTGAATTATTGATGAAAATGCGTCAACTTGCGAGCCGTTGATCAGGATATCAAGCTTTATGAGATTGTTTCTTTCGTAACCGATAAGCTCATAATCCATAGAGGCGTAACCTTTGGAGCAGCTTTTTAGTTTGTCAAAAAAGTCTATGATCAACTCTGCCAGAGGAATAGTATATTTAAGACAGACACGGGTTGTCTCAAGATACTCCATATTGGAGAGCTTGCCTCGCTTTTCATCGCACAGTTTCATAACCGCACCCACATAGTCGGTAGGTGTAATGATTTGCACTTTGGATATTGGTTCACAAATGTGATCTACACTCTGCTGTGACGGAAAAAGAGCAGGACTGTCTATCCCGATGATCTCTCCGTCTTTGAGATGAACTTCATACTCTACATTTGGGACGGTTGTAATGATATTTACATTGAATTCACGCAGAAGCCGCTCCTGAATGATTTCCATATGAAGCAGCCCAAGAAATCCTGCCCTGAAGCCAAACCCAAGTGCAGCAGAAGTCTCAGGCTCATAGCTGATTGATGCATCGTTGAGTTTCAGCTTTTCAAGCGCACCCCTGAGATCTTCATAATCGGCCTTATCCACAGGGTAGATTCCGCTGAAAACCATCGGCTTGATTTCTTTATAGCCTTTGATCCTTTTATCAGTACCCTTATGTTTTGTAGTGATCGTGTCGCCTATATTGATATCAGAAATAGTTTTTATACTTGCAATCACATACCCGACTTCACCAGCCTGAAGAGTGTTGCAGGCCACCCTTCCCATCCGGAAATACCCAATCTCATCAACTTCAAATTCTCTTTTTGTGGAGAGAAACTTGATGGCCTGACCCTTCTTCAGCTCACCCTCAAAAACTCTCACATATGCGATTGCACCTCTGAAAGAGTCAAATTTGGAATCGAAGATAAGAGATTTTAGTGGTGTTTGCCTTTTGTCTTCGGGTGGAGGTATCGTTTTTATTACTTCCTCAAGAATGGGTTTCACACCTTCACCCGTTTTGGCGCTGCAGCAAAATATCGATTCCGGTTCGATGCCAAGAAGATCGGATATCTGCCGCTTAACTTCTTCGGGCCGTGCAGAGGGAAGGTCCACCTTGTTAAGGACCGGTATTATCTCCAGATCATTTTCAAGAGCAAGAAATATGTTGGTTAGTGTCTGGGCTTCTATACCCTGGGCTGCATCTACAACCAGAATAGCACCTTCGCAAGCTGCAAGTGAGCGGGACACTTCATAGGAGAAATCAACATGGCCCGGAGTATCTATAAGATTGAACTGAAAGGTTTCTTTGCTTTCAGAAACATAATCCATTCTGATGGGATGAGATTTAATGGTTATCCCACGTTCCCTTTCAAGATCCATATCATCCAAGATCTGACTCTGCATTTTAGTTTTGTTGATAGTTCCTGTGATTTCAAGGAACCGGTCAGCAAGAGTGGATTTGCCATGGTCAATGTGGGCGATAATGCAAAAGTTGCGTATGAATTTTGGGTCGATCACAAGTGTTTCCTGACTTATTTCTAAATTGTTACAGAGCGGGACCAGTTGTATTTACCAGCCTGTTCAGTTTTAGTGTGCCCTACTTCAGATCCACTACGGGGTCCCGAACAGCCTATAAATATACATTCTTGCAGTAAAATGTATATAACACTGCTGTTATACAATATTAAATGATTCTTTGTTGTTCACCAGTTGGGTGATTTTTTTCGCATAGGCTGCAAGTGATGGATCCCGTGCGCCCATCAGGAGAACACAGTCTCCGCTTTTAGTGTGTTTGTGCAGATAAGAAAGGGCTGACTCCCGGTCAACGGGTGCACTTGCCTTAAAACGGATCGGTTCCATCAGTTTTATAAGATCATTTGATTCTATATTCATTACGGCCGAGCCTCCCGCATAGTAAATGGGAAGAAGTAAAAGGTGGTCTTTATCGGTAAGGGCTGATTTAAACATCTGGGCATAGTCATGTTTGAGAAAATTGGTTGGACCGAATCCGTGGGGTTGGTAGAGGACGAAAAGTCTGTCTGAGATATTCTGTGCAGCGGAAACTGCGGCTTTGATTTTTTCAGGGTTATGAGCAAAATCATCGACTACGGTTATACCGCTTTGGGTTTTTGTTACAGAAAAACGCCTCTCAACGCCCTTGAACTCTTTTGTGGCTTTTTGCAACTCTTCAGCTTTGCAATTCAGATGAAAGCAGAGGCAAAGTGCAGCAAGAAGATTAGAAATATTGTGCATGCCGGGCAGAGACAGGTGAAAATCATTACCCCTGCAATTTACCACACTGGAAAAAGGATGTTGCTCAATCGTATCGGGATGAAAGGCAGCATTGGAGTCAAGGCCGAAACTCAGGGTCGGGTTGAGTGTGTTTACGATCGGGTCATCCTGGTTGGCTATGCAGAATTGTGACTGTCGGGACAGTGTGCGGAGCAGCCCTGTGACCTCTTCAATGCTTTTGTGATCTTTGGATATGTTGAGCAGTACACTAATCCATGGTTTGTATTTTACCACTGTACCGTCGCTTTCATCTGCTTCAATGACAAGGATGTCTGAATCCCCTTTGTATGCGTTGCCGATATAGCCCTGCTCTTCAAGGCGTTTCAGTGACGCTCCGCTGATTAGGGATGGGGATTTTTTACACAGGTGTAAAAGTTCAAATATCAAAGCTGTAACAGTTGACTTGCCGCTTGTTCCCGCAACTGCGATTGTTTGATGTTTTTCTACTATGGAGGCAAGAATGTCAGACCGGTGGTAAACTGGTATTTGTAATCGTCGGGCTTTTTGTATATCCGGATTAGTTTCTTCTATAGCAGTGGATACACAAACAGCCTGAACCGATTCATCTATTCCCTCGCCATTTTGGGGGTAGATCAAACAGCCCATTGCCTCAAGTTTTTCTTTGTTTGGATTATCTATGCTGCTGTCCGTCTGGCGATCGGAGCCGCTTACTTCATAACCTTTCCAGTTAAGAAATTGTGCAATAGCACTCATGCCACTTCCAAGAATTCCAATAAAATGGATTTTGGAGAAGTGTTTATCATTAAGAGATGTTGACAATGGTTCCCTCCTCCACAAGGTTAAAAAGCTCAATGATGTCATTGTTTCTCATGCACACGCAACCGTGAGAGTTGGGTGTGCCGATCTGTTTTTCCCGGTTAGTTCCATGGATATAGATAAAACGTTGGTAGGAATCTATGCCCGCGCCGGCATTTTTGCCAGGCTCCAATCCCTTTAAACGAAGAATTCTGCTAAGAATCATATTCTCCTGGTCAAAATCATTGCGCCAAATTTGCCCCGTGGCTTTTCGGCTTTTAAAAACTGTTCCGGAGGGGTAATCTGCACCAATTTTTTCACAGATAAAATGAACTCCCAGGGGGGTTTTGAATGAATTTTCCTCGCTGCCAATGCCAAACTTTGAGGTTGAGACCGGGAAAGTAAGAGGCTCTGAATCGAAGCTTACATAATACAACACTTGCTTTTCTATGTCTATATCGATGTACCGATTGGGTAGTGAGGGAAAAAGGGAGCTGAAAACTTCTTTGAGGTGATTTTTTCTGTGATGTATCGACATTATCTTCTCTGGTGTTTTAGGTGGAATTATAATTGGCAAAATAATATAATAATAGTACTAAACAAAAATTTATGATCTGTCCATTTTCCCAAGGAGATGTAAATGTCTGTCGAACAATACTGCCCAGCTACACATGAGGACACCTGGAGAATATTTCGTATAATGGCAGAATTTGTTGAAGGTTTTGAAACACTCTCAAGAGAAGGGCCTTGTGTGACTGTCTTTGGGAGTGCCCGTACTCCAAAAAATCATCGGTATTACAAAATGACAGTAGAAATGGCGCGTCTTGCAGCAAAGGAGGGATTTGGAGTCATAACAGGCGGAGGGCCTGGTCTGATGGAAGCTGCTAATAAAGGCGCTTCAATGGAAAATGGCCGCTCTGTAGGTCTCAATATCCAATTGCCATTCGAACAGTTGCCGAATCCGTTTATTAAAACTATGATTAATTTCAGACATTTCTTTATTCGCAAAGTTATGTTTCTTAAATACACATCGGCTGTGATTATTATGCCCGGAGGTTATGGAACACTTGATGAGTTGTTCGAAACCCTTACCCTTATTCAGACACAAAAAACCGCTACATTACCCATGGTTCTTATGGGTAAAGATTATTGGAAAGGTTTGGTTGAGTGGTTAAAGACGGTTATGCTTGAAGAGAATAAGTATATCGTTCCCGCCGATATCTCTCTTATGACAATTACAGATGATCCCGAAGAAGCTATGAAAGCAATCAGGGAGAAAACATCAGATAAAGAAGAAACTTTGCCGAATTTCGTCTGAAATGATGATGTCTGTTGAAAACGTTTCTGTCAGGTTAGCTGTTAAGGATGGGGTAAACTGATCTTTTCCCGCAGCGGCTATTTGCAATAGTAAAATAGCCGCTGCGGGAGCTTTGGGTATTGCTCCTGCAAATACCTTCTTTAAGCTCAAGGAGGTTGTTGAGGTGTTGGCCAAGAAGAAGATGTCAGTAAAAAAGGCCGCTGCCAAGAAAAAGACTGGTGCAAAAAGTCCGCAGTCAAGAATCCGCAGCAGAATAAGAAGATGTGATATCCTGTGAATGCACTTTTGTGGGACTGATATCCAAATGTTAGCACCCTCTATTCAGGGGGCTTAAATGAAAATCCGTATACAACGGGGAATCAGTGTTTTTTCTACGCTTTCAAAACAGTTATTGCCACACAGCTTACCATGTTCTATTTTAATGCTTCAAAAAATGATAGTTTTAACCTTCCCTCAAAAATTTGCTGCATGATAGAATATTCTAAATTAGTTGTGGAAATGTGGTCAATACCAGAAAGTATTGCGGAAAGAATCTGCGATGCTTATCAAAAAGGTGATTCACCTTACTACCTTCTCGAGTATGTACCACAGGTGTCTATGGAGCTGGACAGTTCTACTCTTTGGGAGATTTATGATTACCTGAAAGGTATGGAGGACTTGTCCGCAAAAAAGAAGAGAGCAATAAATGCTTTCAAAAAAGCAGGTAAACTTACCACCACGGTAGAAAAACAGATCAATTTCTCTACAAAATCCTACGAACTTGATGATCTGACCATTTCGCTGCGACCAAATCCCAGGAGCAGAGGTCAGGTTGCTGCGAAAAAAGGATTGGACCACCTTGCTGCCATTATTATCGATCAGCAGGAAGAGGAAAAGCCAGTTGAAGATTTGGCTTCGGAGTACGTGGGGAAACATCCTTCTCTGAAAAGTGTCGATGATGTTATACAGGGTGCCAAAGACATTATTGCCGAAAGGTTCTCTTTTGATGAGACCGTAAGAACGATGTCAAGAGACTTCGTTTATGATGATGGTTTCTTTGAGGTTGTTCCAAAAAACAAAAAGGACACCTCATTTTCATCTTACGTAAACAAGCTGATTCCTTTGAAGGAAGTATCCAAGGAAGAGTTGTTGCGATTGTTCATGGCAGAAGATTCCAAGGCAATCAAATTAAAAGTAGGAGTACAGCTTTTCAGGATTTCTGAACTGCTCAGGACCCATTTTGTTGAAAATCCAGATTCTACTTCCTTCGATATAATTTGTGAAGCTGTAGATGATATGTGGGGAAGGCTCCTCTACCCGATCGTAGAGCGGGACATTAAAGAGATGCTTAGAAGTGAGGCGGAAGCTTGGGCTGTAAAAAAGGTTCACTCCGACTTGTCCCAGGCATATAACACTGCGGAGCAAAATGTTTCCTTCTTTGCTTACACCTCAGGGAAGAGTGTGTTGGTTGCCGCCCTGAACAGTAACGGAGATTTACTTGGGGCTACTTCGGAGAAAAGAACATCTGCTGAAAAACAGGCTCCCAGTGAAAAACTGAACCAGTTTTTTCAGAGACATAAACCCGCAGAAATTGTGATTGTTGATGGTGAAGGTGTTGAAGATGCTGAAAAGATTATATCTGCGCTGAATTCAAAAATCACCAATCCTCCTGTGGTTAAAAATGTAAAATTGGATCGCAAAAAAAATCTCCCATCCGAATCTCCATGGATGGAGGAGAAATTTGGTTTCCTTGAAGATGAAGCTCGTCAGCTCTACGCTCTCGCTTTGCTTTATACCAAACCAATTGTTCTTGTTCCGGAGCTTGGGGCAGATTACTACACTGTCCATCCCCTGCAGGATGTAATTCCTGATGAAAGATTTGTAGAAATCATTAACCGCATAGTTGTAAGTGAAAAACTTAAAAGTGGTGTAAACATTAAAGAGATTGCTGGTTCACCGCTCTCACAGTTAAAACCAGTCTCAGATGATCATCTGCAGTTAATAAAGGATTCATATGCAGAGGGAAAAGTGGCATCGAAGACAGATCTGCAGAGCATTAAAGGTATAGATGAAACAGTATTCAGGAATATCGCCGGTTTCATAATAATACCTTCGGCAGAAAATCCCTTAGACCGTTCTACCGTCCATCCCGAATATTTCTCCCTTGTTGCAGAACTAAGTGATCAGATGAACATCTCTATAGATACTATGATCTCTAATCCTGACTCTATCAAGGGATATGATGCGGGAGAAGAGCTTTTGCAGTTCTTTATTGGGAATAAACTGGCATCTCAAATTGCAAATGCTCAGCGTTTCAATGGAACCGGTGTGCAGAAGATTAAACGCAAGCAAAAACTGTCTGAACTTCAGGAAGGTGCTGTCGTTTCAGGGCGTGTCACAAATGTAACGAAGTTCGGTGTTTTCGTAAATATTAATGCAGTGTGTGATGGTCTTGTTCACATCTCACAACTTGCAGATGAGTATGTGGAAACACCTGAGCAGGTTGCATCTGTAGGGGATAAAGTTGATGTGAGAATTTTGAAGGTGGATGTAAAGAAACGCAGGATCTCACTGACTATGAAAAATTTAGGAAAAAAAGCCCCTAAGATCAAACCATCCAAAGGGCAGCTTAATACCCTCGCTGACTTTTTCAAATCACGCTGATAATATAAGAGAATAATAATAAAAAAAAGAAGAGAAGTTTTCTTCTCTCTCTCTCTCTCTTTATGTGGCCAACTTTGCCGTTTATAGTTTCTGTTGTTCTACTCTTGTTGGGAAGGGATTTCCCTGAATACCCCCTCTTTCCAGAGCGATTCCAGATTATAGTATTCCCGAAGTTCGGGCAACATAATGTGGATGACGACATCGGTATAGTCGATCAGAATCCAGCGTCCCTCTTCTGTTCCTTCTTCGTGCCATGGGCGGGTGTGCTGGGCTTTGAGGTTCTTGACTACTTCATCTGCTATGGCCCTTGTGTGTGAGGTATTATCAGCTTCGCAAATAATAAACCAGTCGGTTGGCCCAGCGATCTTTGTAAGATCAATAACGGTTATCTTTTCTGCCAGTTTTTGCTGTAAACTGGAAATCGTTTCATTAACGAGATTTTCACCTGCGAGTGAAGTTGGTTTGTTCACTATATTCTTTCTCCAAAATCTGGTCCTGTGATTACTGTAACATCATAAATATTTTCATTGGTACGAATGATAACGAGCTTATCGGTGTTGAGAGATTCTGCGATTTTTTCTGCAACAGCTAAGTCCTGAGTTCTGGATATTACCATTGTGTATGGGTAATTCCAACTTGGAGCATTGTCGATATTTTTAACATCAAACTGTCTTGATCTCAGGAAGTCAGCCATTCTGTTGGCAGCGCCTTCAACACCGCAACCGTTTAAAACTTCAATACTGCCGATGTGGGGAATAGTAGAATCAGCTTCTTGTGGCAATTCGTGTATTTTACCGTCATCCTTTCCAATAATAATTGCAGAAACGGAGATCGACAGAAATATAAAGAGAAGAATTGCATTTCCCATACATCGGCCTCTGGTAAGTGATATTTTTACTTATTGATATTTATAATCACGGGCTTATGGTCAGCAATTTCTTCCGGGGAAAGCATAGCATAAGAGATAATCATAATGTTATCTCCGACCATACCAAGGCGTGCCGCTGGTCCGTTAAGTTCAACAGCTCCCGATCCCCTTTCGCCTTTTATGACATAAGTAGTAAGCCTGGTACCAGTATTGACATTTAAAACGTGAACTTCTTCATTGGGCAGGATACCTGATTTTTCCAGGTAATTTTCATCGATTGTGATACTGCCTTCATAATGCAGGTTAACTCCTGTAATGCGCACATCTCTGATTTTGCTGTTAAGAAACATCCTGTACATAAACGCTGAATCCTGATAGTTGAAAGAGAAAGAAAGACAAAAAGCCCCTTAGGTACTTATTCAGAGGCTTAAATATCGTAAAAACAGAGTATAAAATAATTATTGCTAATTAGATTTGGTGAGTTTTTGAATTTCATCTCTCAGACGGGCAGCTTCTTCGTAGGATTCATTTTCTATGGCCTGTTTCAGCTGCCTTTTGAGCGACTCCAAAGGGGTAAGATTAAGCAGTTCCTCTTCTATTTCTTCCTCTTCCTGCTCTTCCATCTCAGTTTCATCGGGGACAATAATACCCGCTCCATCCATGACCTTTTCGCTTACATAGATTGGGGCGGCAAATCTCAGGGCCAGCGCTATGGCATCACTTGGCCTGGAATCGATTTCGATGTTTTCTTCGTTATTTTTGAAGATGAGGCGAGCATAGTACGTTTCATCTACCAGATCGCATATCTCTATTTTGATAAGAGGGCAGTCGAGCTTGTTTAATACATTCTTCATCAGATCATGTGTCAGAGGTCTGGGGAAAGGAACCTGGTTGAGCTGTATGGCGATAGACTGAGCCTCAAGCTGACCTATAGATATAGGAAGAGTTCTTTTGTCTTCATACCCTTTTAGTAAAATTACAAACTCTTTACCCATATTTACCAGAAATGTATTTGCCACTTCCACAAGAATCATACTCTAAATTAGACTCCTTATTAGGGTTTTTACTACTACATACGGAGAGAAATTTTCTCCTAAAACTTATACGTTTTTGGTAATGCTATATTGTATCACTGCATACCTATACCAAAAAAGCAAGTAATGTACCACATATCCGTTTTAATCTATCTGCCCAACCTTTATCGTCTCTGATCTGTCAGGACCAATCGACACAATGAGAACCGGCGTGTCGTAACACAGTTCACATAACCTCCTGAGATACTTTTGAGCCGCCTCGGGAAGATCCGATATAGAATTGCACTCCTTTAGATCACATTTCCAGCCAGGCATAGTTTCGTAAACCGGTACCACCCGCTCAAGCGAGCTGATATCTGTGGGAAACTGGTCAATACGCTTGCCGTCAATCTCGTAATGGGTACATAATTTGATCTCATCAAAACCGTTTAGCACATCGAGTTTGGTTAAAGCCAGGTGAGTTATTCCGTTAAGCTGGATTGATTTTCTCACCATCACGCTGTCAAACCAGCCACAGCGCCTTGGGCGGCCGGTTGTTGATCCAAACTCTCCGCCTGCGCTTCTGAGCATCTCTCCGGCAGAATCATCAAGCTCTGTCGGGAAAGGACCGTTGCCTACACGGGTGGTGTAAATTTTTACTATCCCTATAACGTTATCTATTACACCGGGGCCGATACCTGAACCGGTACTTGCACCTCCAGAGATTGTATTGGAGGAGGTAACGTAAGGATAGGTGCCGTGGTCGATGTCGAGAAATGTTCCCTGAGCACCTTCGAAGAGAAGCCGCTTTTTCTCCTGAGTTGCATTGAAGATATAAAAGGCGGTGTCTTTTATGAATGGCAAAAGGCGTGAGCGGATTTTGCTGTACTGATCAAGCAGTTCAGATTCATTCAGATCAAGTGAAATGCCGAACTGTTTTTCAATATAGGATTTTTTCTGTGCAAAATGGTTTTTGAATTTCTGACAGAAATGTTCCCAGTTAACAAGGTCACCTACACGCAGACCGGTTCTTGATACCTTATCAGCGTAAGCAGGGCCTATGCCCCTGCCGGTAGTACCGATTTTAGAGTTGCCCATAGTCGACTCGATCTGCCTGTCCATGGCTTTGTGGCATGGGAGTACAAGATGAGCCAGATCAGAAACAAAAAGACGGTCATTTACATCTATGCCGCTTTGGGTCAGTTCATCAATTTCAAGCAGGAACTGTTCTGCATCAATTACAACACCATTTCCTATGATGCAGATTTTTTCAGGGCTGATTATTCCTGAGGGGACCAGATGAAACACAAATTTCTTACCATTGGCTATGACGGTGTGACCTGCATTGGCGCCACCCTGAAAACGGATAATGATATCAGATTGTTCAGTAAGGTAGTCAATAACTTTGGCCTTACCTTCATCTCCCCACTGGGTTCCTACGATAACTGCATTTGCCATGATTTTGATCCTGAAAACAGAGTAAAATGAATAGAAAACAAAATTTTTAAATTAACTCAAGGCTCGATGATAGTCAATCACATCCCGTTTATTATTTTATCACCCCAAACAGGAATAGAGAGTGAGAGAGAAAAATGTTTAATCCGCAAAATCCCTTGATTGTACAAAGTAACAGCACAATTCTTCTTGAGGTAAACAATCCGCTTTTTGTTGATGCAAGAAATGCTATAAGCCAGTTTGCTCACCTTGATAAGAGCCCCGAGTATATCCATACCTATACTATAACCTCCCTTTCACTCTGGAATGCTGCAGCCCTTGGTCTTACACCAAGAGAAGTTATAGCCAGCCTCAGCACCTACTCAAAATACCCTCTGCCCCAGAATGTAGAAACTGATATTTCCGAGCTGATGGGAAGATTTGGTAAAATTGTTCTGGAGAGCATCGATGGGTCGCTTGTGCTTAGGTCTGATCAGCGGGACCTGTTTCGCAATATCTGTCTCCATCCCCAGCTTAAGCCGCTTCTGGGTGCAAAGAAAAGCGATACATCCGTTTATGTACCCTCAAAGTTCAGAGGAGAAATCAAGCAGGTACTCATAGATATCGGATACCCTGCATATGATCTGGCCGGGTATGTGGATGGTGATCCTTTCCCAATCAATATGAGGGAGAAAACCCTCAGAGGGGATCCGCTTGCGATCAGAAAATACCAGCAGCAGGCTGCTGATAATTTCTCCGGTAATAAGGAATCTCCTGGTGGCAGCGGTATTGTGGTGCTTCCCTGCGGTGCGGGGAAAACGGTTGTTGGGCTCTACACCATGAGTCTTCTTAAAAGAAGGACTCTCGTTCTGGTCACAAATGTCACTGCCGCACGGCAGTGGAAACGGGAAATGCTCGATAAAACCGATTTGTCTTCCGATGATATCGGGGAGTACAGCGGTGAAGTGAAGGAGATAAAGCCTGTTACACTCGCCACATATCAGATCCTTACATACCGGAGGAAAAAAACCGACCCCTTTATCCATTATGAGATTTTTAACTCAGAAAACTGGGGACTTATAATCTACGATGAGGTTCATCTGCTTCCGGCTCCGGTGTTTAAATTTACAGCACAGATTCAGGCCAGAAGGCGCCTTGGGCTCACCGCTACCCTTATACGGGAAGATGGTCACGAAAAGGATGTTTTCACGCTCATCGGCCCCAAGAAATTTGACATGCCATGGAAAGATCTGGAAAAGCAGGGGTGGATTGCAACTGCAAAATGCATAGAAATCAGGATCGATTTGCCACAGGAGGAGAAACTGAGGTATCTCTCACTTACACCAAAGCAGCAGATCCGTCTGGCCTACGAGAACACACGTAAGCTTGATGTTATAGCCGAGCTCCTCGAAAAACACAAAGATGATCGTGTGCTTATAATCGGTCAGTATATCTCTCAGCTGGAAGAAGTGGCAAGTCGTTTTAATCTTCCTCTTATTACAGGTTCGACACCCAACAACAAACGGGAGGTGATCTACAGAGCCTTCATCGTCGGTGAGATTAAAACACTGGTACTTTCAAAGGTGGGTAATTTTGCAATAGACCTGCCCGACGCCAATGTGGCGATTCAGATCTCAGGCTCGTTTGGTTCCCGCCAGGAAGAGGCTCAGAGACTGGGCAGAATACTCAGACCCAAGAAAAACGGCGAGCAGGCTACTTTCTACTCGATTGTAACCAGAGAGTCAAAGGAACTCGATTTTGCCATGAACCGCCAGCTCTTTCTCACTGAGCAGGGATATTCCTATGGGATTGAGTACAGGGAGGATAATGAGTAGGTTGGGAGTTTTCCGAATGCACCATCCCAAGATTGTCAACTTAAATCTTTTCTGAAAAACCTTACTGCTTCTTCCACAAGAGTCATATCGACACAGGTGTTGAAGCAGGGCCCGTAAGGCCTGTCGTTCAGAACTCCATAAACCGGAATCGGGTGCACATCCTGAATGCCGAGTGTGAGGTCAAGCTCGCAGGCCACGGCAATTATACCATGTGGTCTGAACTGTGCAACTCTTCTTCGTGCAAGTGTTCCGCCATTGACCACTTCTATTTTAAGCGCGTATTTCTTCCCAAGATCAAGCAGGCTGCCTACGTGGCATTTCCCGCACCCTACGCAGTTTGTGATGTCATTTGTGATTTTTCTGTTACACACATCTATCTGCAAGCAATGGGGGAGAAGAACCAGAATCCTGTCACCCTTTATTCTCCTGCTCTGCGCCTCGGTGAGAGAATTGTTCACTTTTACAAAAGAAACCCTGAGTTTGTTGCGGTCAACACGCATTAATTTACCAAGAAACACTGCAACAGGGAAAAGGAGTTTTACGGTAACAGACTTTTTGTTGTGTGGATACAAAAGGTCTAACCCGGTAATTGAACTGAGGGTTATAAGTGTCAGACCACCAAAGAGAATCAGGATGAAAAGAGCAGAACAAAAAATAATCAGATTATTCAGCAGCGGAGAGATTTCCATAAGTCTGGGATACACCAGGTATATAATAAGGAAATTGGTGAGTCCGACTAAAAACAAACTCCCCCAGCAGAATGCAAGAAACGGAATTTTGCTCCAGTTTTTCCGCCAGAGGGACTCTTCAATTTTACTTGGTGCCGCAGCTTTCCTGGAATCTTTAGCTGTAGTATTCATTACTGAACGTTTTCCACACCTTTGACTTCAGGAATACGTTTGATCAGCAGTCTTTCCACACCCATCTTAAGGGTCATAGCCGCACCGGGACACCCAGAGCAAGCGCCCTTCAATCTGACCTTCACAATTCCGTCCTCAGTTACATCCACAAGTTCAATGTCGCCTCCATCAGCCTGAAGATTGGGGCGGATTTCCTCTATTACTTCTGCTACTTTCTCTTTCATGATTTCTCCCTTCGTTTTAATATATTAGAAAAAATAAAGAATTACTCGCTGTTCCACAAGCTATCAATTTGTTACTGCACTGGAAGAGAACTGGATATCATGGAGATATTTATACCTTTTACCCAGCTTCAGAAGAGATTCATGGGTACCCTCTTCTGTAATTTTGCCATTTTCGAGTACCAGAATTTTATCTGCATTCTGGATTGTTGAGAGACGGTGAGCAACAACAAGGGCACTGCGGTGCTGAATGAGATTGTTTATTGCAGACTGAACCAGACGCTCAGACTCGGTGTCCAGTGATGAAGTGGCTTCATCGAGAATAAGAACAGAAGGGTTTTTCAGAAGCGCACGGGCAATGGAAATCCTTTGGCGCTGTCCCCCTGAGAGCATCACACCATGATCACCAATATTGGTATCAAAACCATCGGGCAGTTTCTGAATAAACTCCATTGCATTTGCTGCCTGTGCAGCATTGACTACCTCCTCCATGCTTGCATTTTGAAGGCCGTAGGTGATATTATAGTAGATGCTTTCATTAAACAGGATAGTATCCTGAGAAACTATTCCAAAAAGATCCCGAAGAGTACTTAGATCTATATCGTTTATGTTTTGTCCATCCAGCAGTATGGAGCCGTCTGTGACGGTGTAGAACCGGGGCAGCAGGTCCAGTATTGTTGATTTGCCACTTCCGCTGGCACCGACGATGGCGATTATCGATCCCCTTGGAAAGGTGAAGTTGACATTTTTCAACACGGATTCATCTGTGC
Organism: Chitinispirillum alkaliphilum; assembly: GCA_001045525.1. Taxonomy (NCBI): domain Bacteria; kingdom Pseudomonadati; phylum Fibrobacterota; class Chitinispirillia; order Chitinispirillales; family Chitinispirillaceae; genus Chitinispirillum; species Chitinispirillum alkaliphilum. The sequence goes on from LDWW01000015.1 coordinate 103,979, forward strand.
CGGGATATTTGAAGCTGACATTTGAAAATGTGATCTCCTTTTCGAAATCAACCTTTTTTTGTTCAGAGGATACTGACAGAGGTTCGGTTGGCTGATCGAGAACATTAAAGACACGCTCTGCGGCAGCAAATCCGCTCTGCAGAATTGTATTCACATGGGTAAGCATCTTGAGCGGAGCAAATGTGGAGAAGAGAAAAATCAAAAATCTCACAAAATCCTCTGCACCGAATCCATCCTGTGCCAGTACCTGACTTCCCCCATACCATAAAAGAATAATCACCACCGTTACTCCGAGAACTTCGGTGAGGGGGCTGGAGATCGCGCTTACCATTACAGATTTGAAGTGTTGTCTGAGAAGCTTTTCATTCTTTTTTCTGAATTTATCTGTTTCAACCCTGTGCATGTTGAACATTTTTACAGCTCTTATCCCATTTACTGTCTCATGAAGGATGGAGAAAAGGTCTGACATATGCTCTAAAACCCGTTTGCTTCTCCTGCGAACCGACTTCCCGATGCGCCAGATAACTACTCCAAGCACAGGGAAAATTATGAAAATAGCCAGTGTCAGCCTCACATTTATGACAAAGAGCATGAAAATGAAAAACAGAACTCTGAGGGGTCCTATAAACAATTTGTCATAGGTGCTGGTCATGGATGATTTGATTTTGTTTATATCGTTTACTATCAGTGAGGAGGTTTCGCCGGATTTGGAGCGGTCATAGTAGGTGACAGGCAGTTTAAGTGCATGTGCATAGAGCTGATTTTGCATATCCCTGACAACCGAAAGGTTGAGTCTGCACATAACAAGAGATTTTAAATAGAGAAATATATTTTTCAGCAAAAAAGTGGATGCCATTATAAAGCAGACAATTCTCAGAGAATGCATGGGGTCTTCATGATAGATCAACTGGTAGGTGTAATATTTGAGCACTTCGTTGATTTCAGAAAATGTAAACTCCGGCCTTGCCATCTCATGAAAATCAGGGGTGAATAAGGTTTGAACCAGGGAAGCGCTAAACCAGAGTGAAAGACCTTCAAATGTAACTACAAGCAGGGAAAGAGTCATCGAAACTACTATGAGGAGCCGATGTGCCCAAAGGTAACTCCACATTCTTACATACAACTGAGCTTTTTTCTTCATATATTTGTTTCGGATTTAAGTCAAATTACGGACAACCCACCAGAATGGTAAGTTGTCCTTTTGGATACTTCAAATGTTATTCAGGCAGGATTACTCTTTTTTGTCTCCTCCCCACACGAGGATCGATCCGCAGCTCTCACACAACAGCATGCGGTTTCCACGTACAATTTCATTATAAAGCTGAGGTTCCAGAATTTTATAGCACACAGTACATGTTTTTGAATCACTGACGACGCTCAATGCCTTGCCTGTTTTACGTTTTTTTCTGATATTGTCATAGACCCGCAGTATTTGAGGAGAGATCTGAGGGACTATCTGCTCTCTCTCTTTGTTTATTTCCGTGATAATAGAATCAATTGCATCTATTTTTGACTGCAACTCCTCTATTTTGGGTTCGTTTTCCTTTTTTATATTCTCCAGTTCCTCTTTGGCATTTTCAACAGCAGAAGAGAGGAGCTCGACTTCATTTTCCTGTGCCTTAAGTTTGCTCTCAGAATTGGCCAGGAGGCTTTTCTGTGTTTCAATCTCCAGATGAACCGCATCGTACTCGCGGTTTGTTTTGATTGAATTTAAACGTTCCTGACTGCTGTTGAGAGATTCTTGGGCTGAAGAGATCTGCTGGGCGATACTCTCTTTTTCGGATGCCGTTTTTTCGAGTTTTATCTGTGCTGAGCTAAACTCTTTTTCCGCTTTCGCTATGGCTGATTTCAGCTCTAAGACAGCTTCCGGATACTGTTGTTGTGCATTTTCCTGCTCTTTAACACGCAAATCTATCTCTTGTAAGTCGATTAAAAGTTCTAAGTCTTTAAGCATATTACCTCCGGAAATACTATTGTAAGATCGTAATCAGAAAAAAAAAGCACCTCCCATGGGAAGTGCTTCTGCTATGTTTTATTAGTAAGTCGTATCGTGATTTTGCTGTTCCGCAAACTTTGGAAGTTTGCAAATATTCCTCCTGATAAAGATTTTAATGGGCCCACTAGGACTCGAACCTAGGACAAACGGATTATGAGTCCGCTACTCTAACCGACTGAGTTATGGGCCCTTGAGTTGAAAATATAATTTTTCCCTGCATCGGTAGCAATAGACAAATTGAATGTTTGATTTAAAAATCCATTTTTTTTCGTATTTCCTCTTTTTAATGTATTTTTAGCAGATGATGACTAAAATGCAAAGGGCAAATAAAAGATTTTTCGATATAGTAGTCTCAGCTCTTGGGCTTGTTGTTTTTTCACCCCTGATGGCCATTATAGCCGTCTCTATCTGGGTAAGCTCTGGAAGGCCACTGTTTTTCTCACAGCTGAGAGTTGGAAGAAATGGCAGATTGTTCAAGTGTCACAAGTTCAGAACGATGCACCAGGGGGCTCAAAAGCAGGGGACTGTCACAAGTTCATCTGATAACAGATTTACCGCTGAGGGAAAATTTCTCAGAAAGTTTAAACTGGATGAACTGCCGCAGTTGTGGAATGTTCTCACCGGAAAAATGTCTTTCGTTGGACCCAGACCCGATGTTTCGGGGTATGCTGATGCACTTGAGGGTGAACAGAGAAAGATCCTCACCCTCAGGCCTGGTATAACCGGACCCGCTTCGATCTATTTCAGACATGAAGAGCATATACTTTCCCAGACTCAGGAACCGTTGAAAACCAACGACACGCTGATATGGCCCATAAAGGTAAGAATAAATTGTAAATATATCGATCAGTGGTCATACTCTAAAGATATCGGTTATATTCTTATCACCGTTTTTCCCTTCCTGAATCGTTGGTTCAGGTTAATACAACCTTCGCCGCTTAACCTTGAAGAGGTAGAATAGATGCACCCCCAGAAAAGAATCTTTCTCTCCGCCCCTCATATGAGCGGAAAAGAGCGGGAATATGTCCTGAAAGCATTTGACTCAAACTGGATTGCTCCCGTAGGGCCGGATATCGATACGTTTGAAAAGGAGATAACAGAGTATACAGGGGCAAAGTGTGGGGCTGCGGTTTCTTCCGGCACCGCGGCAATACATCTGGCTTTGATGCTGCTTGGGGTTGAAGCAGGGGATGAGGTGGTGTGCTCTACTTTCACTTTTGCAGGAAGTGTCTTTCCTGTTCTCTATCAAAGGGCTGTACCTGTTTTGGTGGATAGTGAGAGGGAGTCCTGGAATATGGATCCCAATCTTCTTGAAACAGCCGTTAAGGAGAGAGTGAAAAAGGGGAAAAAGCCAAAAGCTTTGATTGTCGTTCATCTGTATGGGCAAAGTGCAAATATGGATTCGGTTCTTGAAATCGCCAACAGATATGAAATACCGGTTGTGGAAGATGCTGCAGAATCACTTGGAGCCAAATACAGGGGAAAACACACCGGAACATTCGCAAGATTCGGTATATTCTCCTTTAACGGAAACAAAATTATAACCAGTTCCGGTGGTGGAATGCTTGTTGGTGTTTCTGAAGAGGATATAGGAAAAGCACGCTATCTGGCCACTCAGGCCAGAATTCCGGCCGCTCACTATGAACACAGAGAGATTGGGTATAATTACCGCATGAGTAACATTGTGGCAGCCATTGGGAGAGGGCAACTGGGGGGCATTGATAAGAGAGTGGAACGAAAAAGAGAGATTTTTGATCTGTATAAATCTGCCTTAGAGGATATCGATGGTGTGGATTTGATGCCTGAACCGGTTTGGAGCAGATCAAACCGCTGGCTTACCTGTATAACTTTGGATCCTTCTAAAGTCAAACTGACTCCTGAGCAGATTCGGATTGCACTTGAAAATGAAAATATTGAGAGTCGTCCCTTGTGGAAACCTATGCACCTTCAGCCGGTTTTTGCAAAATACCCTGCATATACAAACTCTGTCTCAGATGAGCTGTTCCACAAGGGACTCTGTTTACCCTCCGGAACAGGTATGGATAGAGCGGATCTGATTCGTGTAATTGAGAGTTTGCGTAAAACTTTGTGCAGCTGAACCTCGCTCAGTGAAATGTGTTTACAGAAAATCTTTTCGCTTATCGTTTTTGATTCTGCCAAAAAGGAAATAGGTGATCGGGCCTATAATGTCTATAAATGATATAAGTACCCAGTATACCTTTTTTCCCCTGATCAGATGAATCGGACGTTTTTTTATACTGACGAGAGCAGAGATAAGCAATGTGATACCCACGGCTGCAATTATCAAAAGTGAGGATTTCTTAAAAGAAAAATCGGGTTTAGGGACAATCATTTCAGTTTTCTCCTTAAATGTCAGGTCAAAAATTCTGGACTGAGAAAAGAATTAATCCAAGCAACAGTATCTGCAAAAACCATCCACCCAAACACACCATCAGACTTCTTAGAGTTGTGGTGTAATCCAGAGCCTGTCTGGCTGCAACCACCATTGCCGCAAACATCCAGATTGCTACAATGAAAAATAATGTTTCCCTGAGTGGTTGGTAAACACCTGCAATTCTTATTATGCCGGGTGAAGCAGAAAATCCAATGGTACGCAGGAGTTGTCCATAGTCTGCCTCGGTTTGTGGTTGGGGGAAAAGTTTTGCTCCTATAATATATATAAAGAATGCCCAAAGAACCCATCCGATAAATGCCCCCAGGGTATTGCTGAGCAGATTTAAGGGATCGGCGGGAGTCGCACTTCCCAGGCCTGCTGCGAAACTGGATAGTATAACAACTGCCACCGCATGTGTTATGGAACTTTTATCCGCTTCAACTTCTTCATAAAGATTGGCCTCCAGTTTTGAGGCTCTGATGATTCTGGAGAGAAAAAGGTTCACTATTGAAAACTCCGGGTGTTTTGTTTTTTAAGCGGTTTTGAAAGGAATCTGTTAAACATGGTTCAAAAATCATGCCCGGAAAAACCGTTCGCCGGCAAAACTGTGTTCCCAAATAGAAATATCTGAAAGTAAGAATGTGATTTTTCGCCCTTAATCTTATAAGCTCCACTCCATCTCCGGTCCCGGAGTTATGCAAAATAGTGCAAACAGGGGGAATAATTTATTTTTACATGGATTGGCGCATCTCTTGAGGTGAAATAATAATTGTAGAGTTTGAGGTACGGAATAATTTGGAGCACATTTGTTTGATTCGCTGGTTTCCAATCTTTGTTCAGGGGAGGAATAATTTCTACGGGTTTATGTTTTTTTAAATATGGGTCGCTTATTTTCGAAATAAGAAAAGAAACATGTATAAATGTTGGGCTGAGTGTGGTTGGGACATGATTGTCAGAAAATGATAAAATCAAGTGATACCAGCCGCTTAAGTCTTCACCGAAAGGAGAACTGAATGAGTAGACACGATATACCAGGGCGGTTGGAAAAAGAACGAGTTCGTAAAACATCCAAAAAAGCCAAAGGAATACCTTTTCTCGGCGGGAGACCAAAACGGGATGCTGTAATAGGCTCAGATGACATAACTAATCTGCTTATCGCTCTCTATGCCAGCAGATCGTTTGAGGAATTTCTGAAAACAACCTGACTATAGTGGTACTTCAGCTAATCATCCAGCGCCTGTCTGAAGTACCCTGTACTCCTTTGACCTGAAGCTCAAAGTCATCGGGGTTGCTGGCATTATGCTTGGCACACTCAAAAGAGATTAGGTCTTCATTGTACAGGTGCAGGAGTGATTGGTCGAAAGATTGTGAGCCGTACTGCGATTTCCCCTCGCTTATAGCGGTCTTTATCAAGTGACTTTTTTCGGGAGTGTGAATATATTCAGAAATCGCCGCATTGCTGATAAGAATTTCCGCTGCCGGTATGCGACCTGAATTGTCCTTTTTGGGCAAAAGGCGCAAAGAGATCACACTCACCAACACATTAGACAGTACAAGACGGGTTTGGTCGTGCTGGTGAGGCGGGAAGAAGGAAACAATCCTGTTGATTGTCTCCAACGCATTCATTGTATGAAGCGTACTCATCACCAGATGCCCGGTATCCGCTGCACTTAGGGCTACTTCCATGGTTGACTTGTCTCTGATCTCTCCGATTAGAAGAATGTCTGGATCCTGGCGAAATGCTGCTTTTATCCCCTCTTCATAACTTACCGTATCAGTACCGATTTCCCGCTGAGCAACAATCGACTTTTTATCCCTATGCAGAAACTCAATAGGGTCTTCAATGGTGATGATATTTGATGAGACATGTTCGTTTATATGATTTATCATCGATGCAAGCAGGGTTGATTTCCCGCTTCCTGTTGTACCGGTCACAAGTATCAGGCCCCGTTTTCTCAGAGATATATCGAGTATTACCTCTGGAAGAGAGAGGTCTGAAAATTGGGGTATAGTTGTTTTTACGGAACGGATTGCCAGTGCCGGTGAATTCCGTTGCATGAACGCGTTGATTCTGTATCTTCCCACCCCCCTTAATCCCAGTGCAAAATCGACTTCACTGCCATTTTGCTTGAACTCAGGGTACTTGTGAGCTGGTATTATAGACTTAAGCATCTGGTTCATTTCTTCGGGTGTGACCGGGTCGAGTGCTGCTTTATAGAGACTCCCATTAATTCTGAATATTGGTGCTACTCCGCATCTGATATGAAGGTCGGAGGCATTTTTTTCCGTCATCGTCTTTAGAAGAGAATTGATATTTATCATAAGTCTAACTCTGTGAGCTCACGTGGTGAGTGGGTTAAAAGTTTCGATCCTTTATTGCTGACTGCAACCATATCTTCAATTCTAACACCTCCGAGTGTATCGACATATATTCCCGGTTCAATGGTGATAACTGTGTTTGTCTGGAGGATAAGTTTATTTGTTGAGTTGATTCTTGGATTCTCATGCACTCTGAGGCCTATGCCGTGTCCGGTTGCATGGCCAAATGTTTCACCGTAACCTGCGTCTGTAATTATTTTTCGTGCGCTTAAATCTATGCTTTTACATCTCTTTCCGGCCTCAACGCTCTTTCTTGCCATACTTTGCGCAGTGTAGACAATATGGTAAATTTCTTTCTGCTTGGGTGAGGCTTTACCTGCAACAATGGTTCTGCTCATGTCAGATTTATAACCATTTACGGAACAGCCGAAATCAAAAAGGATGAAATCACCTTTTTTAAGTTTCTGCTTTCCGGGTTTGCCATGTGGTAATGCAGCTCTTTTTCCAAACAACACAATGGTTTCAAATGAGGGCCCTTCCGAACCAAAGTCATCACATAGTCTTTCGAGTATTTTGGCAAGCTGCATTTCCGACATTCCTTCTTCAATCCTGTTTAGAACCTCGCTGAATGCGGAGTCTGCGATTCGGGCCGCCTTCTCCATATGCTTTATTTCTGTTTGGGTTTTTTGTAATGAAAGAGAATTGATTTGCTGTGAAAATTTCACAAACTTAACACCCCTGCATGCTTTTCTCAAATCTCTGTATTGATCCACAGTGATTACATTTGTCTGAATCCCTACACTGCTTCCCTTTGGGATATGCTGTGACAGAAAGCCGAAATTTTCCTTGTCAATCAGCATGAATTCCCATTCAGGATTTTTGGAGCAGAATTTGTGAGCCGCACTTTTATACCTGAAATCAGAAAATAGCACACTTTTACTTTCTGAAACGAGTAGTATAACATTTGATGATTTGAATCCGCTTATATATTCAATATCTATACAATCGGTAATCAGTGCGTGGGTGCAGTTGTGCTCTTCCAACTGCTCTTTTAATAGATGTATTCTAAGAGTCATTTTTTATCTTTTGATGATGTTGAATTGGATTTTTTCTTGGTCGCTTTCTTTTTCTTCAATCTGACTCCAGCCAGAGGCCTTTCGTCTTTAGTTGTTTTCTTTGTCCGCGGAGCACTTTTTTTCTTAACTGTTTTCCGGGTTTTCGGCTTTGATGTTTCTTTTTCTTGTTTCGCTTCGTTTTGTTCTGATAGCTTCTCCTGTTCCATAACCACTTTTATCTGAGCTGCTCTTGAACGGAGTTTTTCATTGTCTGGATCTTTGTCTATAAGTCTGTTATAAATAAGCCAGGCAAGCTCGGATTGGCCCTGTTGAAAATATATGTCTGCAAGAGTCGGGGTTAATACATGGTCAGGAATAGTAAACGGCTGATCTCTTGGGTCAATTTTTGAAGCCTGAACATTGGAAAAAGAACTTGAGGGTGGTGAAATGGATTGCGGCTCTTCTTCAAAGACCTGCCCAATTTTTTCTGAATCTGAATCTGCACGATCTGTCTCGTCTTTGGTGGTGTCCCCGGATAACTCACTTGCCTCCTCTGAATCGAAAAGTTCACCTGAAATTTCCGACTCATTGTTTGGGGAGTCTGGATCTGCGGCGATTCCTAATAGATCGTCTGATGTAAAATCATCATCCCGATTATCGGATTCTGCTATTTTGTCTGTGGTGTCAAAATTTGAAACACTGCTGTTTACATCCACATTTTCGCTTGAGAAGATGTCATCTTTATCGGTGTCAGAAGAATAATCCTGATTCAGCATTTCATTAAGGTCAGCTGCAGAATGCTGTTTCTCCTTTTTGTTATCAAATATATCGATAATATCCAGTTTGTCATCTTTGGGATAACTATTCTGATTATCTATTGCTTTGCGGATATGGTTTTCGATAAGGTCAACATCCTCAATTTCGGAGTGTTTTTCTTTATCGTGATCTGTATCGTTGCTATTGTTAATAATGTTGAAATCTGATAATTCATCATCACCTGGGTTCTTAATATTTGCTTCCCCAGAGAGAGGTCCAGAATTTTGCTTCTCAGTTGTACTATCATCCGATCCCAAAATCTGATCAATTCCTTCGGAGACATCATCTCCGGTCATGAAATCGTTTTCTGTTTTTGGATCAGTATCCTTTTCTGGCTCAATATTCTTGTCATTCAGATTAAGCGAATCTCTGTTTAAAAAGACAGTGTCATTCATGGAAGGATCTGTGTTCTCACTGTTATTTTGGTTCTGATCCTGGTTGTAGTCTTCATCGCTTATTGATTCAGTGTCATGGGTGTTTTCCTTTTCAGATACATGCTGATTCAAACCCATCAATTCATCTGTGGTGTTGTTTTCATTAGAAATGTTATCTTCAGCTGGAGATTTTTCCTGCTGAGAATCTATAAAATCCTTATCTAACTCGCTTGTCTCATCCAAATAAGTTTCGTTGTTTATAGAAAACAGCTCATCTATTCTTGATGATATATCATCCTCTGAAGGATCATCTTTTCCGGTTTCGTTTTGGATTTCCTGCTCTGATGATTGGGGATCATCAGTACCTAAAAGGGAGTCG